>JBATHN010001016.1:0-4969 GCA_049666885.1 Desulfobacterales bacterium | reverse complement strand
GTCAAAAATGGCTCAGTATATCCTGCTCATTATTTTGTGGATCGCCTGGTGCGCGCTGCACAGCGCTCTTGTCAGTCTTTCGCTCACCGAGCCTCTCCGCAAGCGTTTTCCGTATGCCGCGCGGTACTACCGAATCGTTTATAACGCTGTGTCCGTGGTGACCCTCGCGCCGGTGCTGCTCTACACCTTTTCCCTTCGCGGAGCGCCGGTTTTTTCCTGGCAGGGACCGTGGCGGTTCGTCCAGATAGCCATGGCGCTATCAGCCTTGACCTTTTTTGCCGCCGGCGCCCGGCACTACGACCTTTTCCAGTTCCTGGGGCTCCGACAATTAAAGGACGAAAAGGCCTGTAGCGTGTTGACGGACGACTGCTCATTGGATACCTCCGGCATATTGAGCTTGGTCCGCCACCCCTGGTACACCGGGGGCATTCTCATCTTGTGGGCCCGCCCTCTCGACACGAGCGCAATCTTGACAAACCTTGTTCTTACCGGGTATTTTTTGGTGGGGACACGTCTCGAGGAGCGGAAGTTGACAGCGCAATTCGGACAGGAATATGTCGACTACCAACAACGGGTCTCGATGTTTCTGCCGCACAAATGGATGGCCAGACGCACGCGAAAAAAGGCATGAGATGAAAAAATCCAATGTCGACGGCGATTGGATTACGGCCGTCATCGAAGAGATTGTCGCAACATCCGACGAAAACACCTTAAACCTGCCGACCGGCGAGAAGGCCTTCGATGCGCCCTTGGTCGGCTATTCCAACGGCGCCGACCCGCTCTTTGAACAGTACGCAGCCCACATCGGCGATTTTTATCTCACGCCGCTCGACATCTTTAAAAAGGTTATCCCGCGAGAGACAACCGTTGATCCCTGTGACCTGACCGTTATCAGCTGGATTTTGCCTTCAACAACCCGCATCCGCAATGAGCAGGCCGCAGCCGTCAAGCGGCCGTGCGAGCGGTGGATAAGGCTTCGGCATTATGGCGAACTGTTCAACGAGTCGCTGCGCCGTTCCCTGGTGGCCCGGTTATCCGAAGCGGGGGTTGAAGCGGTGGCGCCCGTGCTCGAACCTTTTTGGAGCCAGTGCGACACGGGACCGTACGCACCGTGTTCAAACTGGTCGGAACGGCATGCGGCCTATGCCGCGGGGCTCGGTACCTTCGGGCTCTGCGACGGGCTCATTACCCCGGTGGGAAAGGCCATGCGGACAGGATCGGTGGTGGCCCGCGTAGCGATACCTCCGAGCGAACGCCCCTACACCGACCACCACGCTTACTGTCTACATTATTCCCATGGCACCTGCGGCAAGTGCATCCCGCGATGTCCCGTCAAAGCGATCGGAGAATCAAGCCACGACAAGCAGACGTGCATGCGGTACGCCACGCAAAAAATGAGGGAATATGCTCTCGACACATATGGCATCTCTGTCTCCGTCTGCGGAATCTGCCAGGCGGGGATTCCATGCACGGCCCACATCCCTTATCCTGATGAAGGGTGAGAGGAGATATAATTTTTAGAGAACGGGGAAATTTGGCTACCGGCGGTTTGAAACTATCACCTAAAAGATCATAAAAAAAGGTACCTGTGCCGGCATTCAAAATAAAAGGCGACACCATCGAATTGATCAAACTGCTCAAGGTCACAGGCCTGTGCAGCACCGGCGGAATGGCCAAAATCGTGACAGCCGCAGGACGCGTAAAGGTCGACAACCAAACGGAACTGCGCAAGGGATGTAAAATACGAAAAGGCCAAGTGGTGGAATTCGAGGGGAGTGTTATAGAGGTGGTCTAAAGGGCCAGAAAAATCGCCATTACGGTTCCTCCCGGGAAAACTCAAAATAAAAGGTACAGTTAAACTTCAACTGTTTTTGATCCAGAGCCAAACCAGTGCGGCTAATGATACCGCCAGACATATCAGCAGAAACCAGGATTCACTCATACCCTATCTTCCTCATTTTACTCAATTTATGGCGACATATGTATATTCAATAGAAACTCGCGCGTGTCAAGGACTTTTATTTGAAAGAACGAGTCGCCGCGCGCTTAGTATTTAGACAAAAAGTTGACAAATTGTAATTTTGTCTTAGTTTATTGGCTAACTGCAATCTTGCACAACTCTGAGTTTTTATAACGATTTAAACTACTCTTACATCTGGAGGATACCATGAATAAAAAAGACAGTAGAAACGAAACATTTGCCCATGCAATGTCATGCTTAATGAACGATAACATAGGAACGAGTATAGAATTGCTGGGTAAATTAATCGATTTAGATCCCACAGATAAGCTGGCGCTGTTAGCTCGAGGCTCGGCGCATCTTAAAACAGGCAAGGCGGAAAACGCTATCGGTGATTTCAGTCGAGCAATCGAAGTGGATCCGGATTACGCCAAGGCGTATCATCTCAGAGGCCTTGCGCGGGAAATGGCGGGAAATGATGACGATGCGTTGAAAGATCTCGGTAAAGCCATCGAAATCGATCCGGAGTACGGAGCGGCTTACTATAGCCGTGCGACATTGCTCACCAAAATGGGGCAGGAGGATCCAGCCACAGAGGATATGAAGATGGTCACTCACCTGTCCAGCGTAAACATCGAAAGCTTTGCAAACGAAAACAATGTATGGCGCTCCCGCCATATGCAAATGGAAAACGTGTTTGAAAGTGATTTGAACCGTTGACCGGCTTTAGTGGCTTATATTGGGAAAGAGGAGGTGGCTTCATATGGAATATAAGGATGTTGACGTTATCGTAGCCAATTTGATCAAAGAGGCTGTCGAATCGGAGGGTTGCAAGCTTGCCGATTTGGATATAGAGGGCTTGATGGTCAAAGTGGAAGGGTCGGATGATATTGTCGGCAACTGTGCGAAAGCCGTTGAAGAAATTCTGGATTAGTCGTTAAAAAAAACCGGCTTTTTTCTTTTAGCCATTTTCAAAATTGATACTTTAAGCCCATTGGTGCTCGCGGCCAATGGGCTTTATTATTTGTCTACGGGTTGACCTTTTGAACCGCAAATGGTTATTATCGTGTTGTCAAAATATTCTCAACGATAGATAAACAAATCCACTGAGTTTAAAATGGACAAAAAAGGCGTATACGCGATTCGATATGTATCTCAACGCACCGGTTTAACGCCCCACGTCATCCGCGCCTGGGAAAAGCGCTATCAGGCTGTGGTTCCGCTCCGGTCGCCAAAAAACCGTCGATTGTATTCTGAGGATGACGTCCGGCGCTTGCAGCTTCTCAAAAGAGTCACGGATGCGGACCATAATATATCACACGTTGCAAAATTAGATTCATCGGAATTATTGGAACTTGCTCAACAAGAGGCGTCCAATGCCCCTTGGGCTTTAAACAACAACGGTCGGCACCTACAACGAAAAGCCGCTCAAGATTACCACAGTGAATGCCTGTCCGCCGTTATAAATCTCGATCCTGACAGATTGAACAGGGCCTATGATCAAGCGGCGGTAGATCTGACCAGGTCCGCGCTGCTAAAAGAGGTTATCGTTCCGTTATTTGAAGAGATCGGCAACATGTGGAGAAATGGGTCGCTAAAAATCATCAATGAACACATGGCCACTTCGGTGACGCGCACTTTGCTGCTAAATATTCTGGGGGCGACTGCAGTCTCTGACACGGCACCCAGAATTGTTATCGCCACAGCGGTGGGGCAATGGCATGACATGGGAGCATTGACCGTAGCCTTGACGGCTGCGGAATACGGTTGGCAACCGCTCTACTTTGGCCCCAATTTGCCGGTTGAGGAAATTGCAGCAGCTGCCAAGCAAAGCAGCGCCCGTGCTGTGGCAATCAGCATTACCCATCTGCTAGACCAGCATCCTTTAGTTAATGAATTGCGCAAGCTCCGCAGGTATATAGGCAATGATTTGATATTATTTGTGGGGGGACAAGCGGTCAGCGGTCACACGCAAATTTTAAATGAAATCAATGCGAAACATATTCCAAATGTTGATCAACTAAGTGAAGAACTCAACTCCGTGCTCACCGAAAATGTTGGCTGATCCGCTAGGATATCCCGAGCTTTCCTGCTAAATTAATCCCTTCTGCGGTGAACATGAATACCAAAATGGCCCCCTCTTAGGGGGTTCATCAAGCCACCCCTTTTAGGGGTGGTATTTGCTTTCCGTAAAAATTCCCATAAAACAGTTTGACATTGGCGAGAGCATGTCTAATTATTGTCTATGATTTGATTATGCTTTTACCGATTGTGCCATGTGGCGCAACGACAGTCGGGGGTGTCCGATAACCGGCGACTCTGTCGACCGTCGAAATCGAGGCATGGAGGTAGTTTATGCCATCTTTTGTCATCGCAGAAAAATGCGATGGGTGCAAAGGTGGGGACAAGACTGCATGCATGTACATTTGTCCCAATGACCTCATGGTCTTGGAACCCAACGAAATGAAGGCTTACAACCAAGAGCCGGATCAATGTTGGGAGTGTTTCTCATGCGTAAAGATCTGTCCCACCCAGGCAATTGAGGTGAGGGGCTATGCCGACTTTGTGCCCCTCGGGAGCAGCGTCATGCCGATGCTGGGAACCGAAGATGTGATGTGGACCTGTAAATTCAGAAACGGGCTCGTAAAGCGCTTCAAGTTCCCGATTCGGACAACACCCGAGGGATCGGCGAATGCTTACAGTGACCTAAAGGGAAAAGACTTGGAAAGTGGCCTCCTCAGCACAGAGGAAGCTGATGGGATATCGATCCCTCGTCCCCAGACGGTCTGATACGTCAATCGCCGTAGCAGATTACCTCACTATGTAACCGGCGGAGTCGTGAGCTGCGGCTCTCTTCTCCGCCGTAATTTTTACATGAAACCTCCGAGTATTATTGGGCTCATTACACAGTGATGAAGGTTGCAACTGTTTACCTCCTTTTACCAGTAGCCTTTGTTATCTGATCTCCTTTCAATCAGGGTGGCCCCCATTTAGTGGGCCACCCTTAGT
>JBATHN010001015.1:0-1773 GCA_049666885.1 Desulfobacterales bacterium | reverse complement strand
GAATAACCGGCCCGACACAGTTTAGACCGACATTGATGGCGGTCAAGCCGATGCGGGCATTGTCCGCCGCAACCGCCAGATCTGCGGCCGCTACCAGGCCGGCTCCGTTGGCGGCCGCCACGCCCTGAACCTGAGCAATCACCGGGGTTCGCATGCGGCTGATAGTCACCAGCGGTTTTTCCATGTTTCCGATCCAGGCCCGGTATTCCATGGCGGTTTTATCGAAAAATTCCGTCACATCGATGCCGGCACAAAATGCTTTACCTGCCCCCTTGAGGATAATCACGCGCGCCCGAGCTTGCTGATCCAGTTCTTCCAACGCGGCAACGAGTTCGCGCGCCAGATGGGTGTTGAAGGTGTTGAGCTCTTTGGGGCGGTTGAGAGTGATGGCCGCAACGAAATCCTCGCCGATTTCTACTAAGAGATTTTCTGTGCTCATGTTCTGCTCCTTTTTTTCCGGTATCTTTTGCAGAAGGAAAACCGCTCGAACGAGCAGTCCTAAATTTGCCAGTCGCCGACCTCCCCCAGGCCTTCGACCACCTTGACCACCACCAGGGTCATGTCGTCTTGGCGCTTGCGGCCAAGTGTGAAGCGATTCACATCGTCGTATACGGCTTCGAGGATGGCGTTTGCCGGCCGGTGGGCGTTCCGGCGGATGATATCACGAAAACGATCTTGGCCATACATTTTTCCGTCCCGGTCACAGGCCTCCCAAATCCCATCGGTGCCGATGACGATGACCTGCCCCGCGGCGAGGCCGGTTTTCAAATAGTGCTGATAAACGAACGTCTCGTCGACTCCCAGCGCCAATCCGTCTCCCTTCAGTTCACTAAACTCTTTCCAAGTGGGATCGTAGATTACCGCCGGGGAGTGACCCGCCCTTACCCAGAACAGCTGCCGTTGGGCCGGCTCGATACTCAGGTAAAACAAGGTCATGAACCGGCCGGTGTTGAGAACGTCCAAGGCCAGATGGCGGTTCATTTCGGTGATGATTTGCGAAGGATCTCCGCATTGAGCGGCACGCATGCGCAAAAACGCCCGCGCGGTCGTCATGAGAAGGGCAGCGTCGACCCCGTGGCCCGTCACGTCTCCCACCACAATGCCGAGGTGCTCATCCGGACAATTCTGTCCCGGCAGGTAATCAAAATAGTCACCGCCGATCTCGTCGCAGCTCAAGGCCCAGCCGGCAATGTCAAGGCCCCTGATTTGCGGGCTTTTTTGCGGGAGAAGACTTTTCTGGACTTCGGCCGCAAGCTCGAGCGATTTTTTACGCTCGGTCATATCGATCACAAAATTCATGTTGCCGATGACCGTCCCGCGGTCGTCCCGAAGCTTGTTGCTGTGAACCAACACAGGAATTCGGCGCCCGTTTTTTGACAGCACAGTTCCCTCGATCTCACGATTGTCTCCGGCAGCCAACTCAAGCCGGTTGATTTTCAAATATTGCCTGAAATCTTCCGTGACGTAGTCCAATGGCGTCTTGCCGATGATCTCCGATCGACTGTAGCCGATCATTCTACAATAGGCATCGTTTACGTCGGTGATGACAAAATCCCCGTCCATCAGCAAAAAGCCTTCGGCGGTGGTTTCCACAATGCGCCGATACTTTTCCTCGCGTCGCTGGATTTCCAGCTCGGCCTTTAGACGCTGCAGTTCGGCCGCTGCCCGTGCGGCAAATATCCGCATAAGCGCTTCGGCGCGTTGTTCTTTGGGTAGGGGCCGCGTATCGAGAACCGCCAGGTTCCCGAGGATCTTGCCGCCGCTGTCCAACAG
>JBATHN010001014.1:0-3089 GCA_049666885.1 Desulfobacterales bacterium | reverse complement strand
TGAGCTTCGACCTGTTTTTCATTTTTATATGGTACGACGTCTCCCTTTTCCCGATGTACCTGTTGATTGCGGTCTGGGGCAGCACCCGCAAGGAGTACGGGGCCATGAAGTTGACCCTGTATCTTCTGGCCGGCAGCGCCCTGATCCTGCCGGGGATGATTTACCTCTCCGTGCAATCGGGTCTGAACACTTTCAATTTGGTTACACTGATGCAACCGGGCCTGTTCACCCCGTTTCAGCAGAAATTCGCTTTCCTGCTCTTCTACATCGGCTTCGGTATTCTGGCCGGCGTGTGGCCGTTTCACACCTGGTCGCCGGTGGGACACGTGGCCGCACCGACCGGCGTGAGCATGATCCACGCCGGCGTATTGATGAAAATCGGGGCCTTCGGCATACTGCGGATCGGTATGTTCCTCTGCCCGCAAGGCTGGCAGTACTGGGCCCAGCTTATGGCCCTGCTGGCTGCGGTCGGCATTGTTTACGGTGCTCTGGTGGGCCTGAAGCAGACCGATCTCAAGTTCGTGATCGGCTATTCGAGTGTGTCGCACATGGGCATAGTCGGCCTCGGATTGGCCACCGTGACCGTGGACGGTCTGAACGGTGCGGTCTTTCAGATGTTTGCCCACGGTATCATGACGGCGCTTCTCTTTTCCTCTGTCGGCTACATCTACGATCGCACGCACACCCGGATGATCGGGGAACTCGGCGGGTTGAGCCGCATCATGCCGGTCGCATCGGGTTACTTCATCATTGCGGCTCTGACCGGAATCGGTGTGCCGTTCCTCGCCAGTTTCTGGGGAGAACTGCTGGTTTTCATCTCCTCCTTCAGGGTCTATCCGGTGCGCGGTGCCATGGCCGTTGCTGCACTGGTGATCAGCGCGTTGTTCATGCTGCGGGTGGTCCAGAAAGCCTTCTACGGGCCGCGCAACGAAAAATTCGCCCAGCTTTCCGACATCACTCTCGTCCTCGGAATACCGCGCATCATTCTGGTGGCGGTCATCGTGATTTTCGGTATCTATCCGTCTCTCATGTTCGACATGATCGACACGGCATCCATTCCTTTCGTCAACGGGTTACCCTGATGCAATGGCTTCTCTTCGGTCCTGAACTTTACTTTTTCTTAGCGGTGGTCGTTTTTACGATTATGGCCATGCGGCCGACCTCCGACTCCCGGCATGAATATTTTACGGCCCTTGTTCTGGCGGCCTTGGGCATGGTGGTCTGCCTGGCCGGTGTCCGGTCTGACGGTGTGCTCTTTAGCGGGACCTATCGGGTGGACCTCTACTCCCAGGTTTTCAAGACCATGCTGTCCATGGGGCTCTTTCTGGTTGTCTGCATCTGCATCAACCTCGGGGGCGTCAACCGGAAGTTCCACCCCGAGTTCTATCTGCTGCTCTTTACTTCGACCCTGGCCATGATGATGCTGGTCAGTGCGGTACACCTTTTGACCATATACGTCGCTCTGGAGCTCAGCAGTTATTCGCTCTATATCCTGGTGGCCCTGCAGCGCCGGCAGGAAACCGGACTCGAAGCGACTCTCAAGTACTTCTTGGTCGGTGTCTGCGCCTCGGCCGTCATGCTCTTTGGCCTGGCTGTCCTTTATGGCTCCGTCAAGGCCGTCTACCTGAGCGAACTGGTCCAGGTGCTCCCCGGCGTGATCGATCGGCCGTTGGTCGTCATCGGCCTGTTGCTGAGCCTGGGTGGATTTTTCTTCAAACTGGCGGTGTTTCCTTTTCATTTCTGGGCGCCGGATGTCTACCAGGGCGCTCCCAACCAGGTGGCGGCGTTTATTGCCTCGGCGTCAAAAGTGGCGGCCGTCGCGATCCTGATGCGGTTCGTTGCGGTGGGCAGCGGCGGCAGCGCCTACCTGGCCCAGGCGCTGGTGGCGCTCGCCATTGTTTCCATGACGGTCGGCAACCTGGCGGCCGTCGTTCAGAAAGACTTCAACCGGCTGATGGCCTATTCAAGCATCGCCCATGCCGGCTACGTGCTCATCGGGATCCTGTGCATGGACGCGGCGGGTTATGCGGCGACCATCTTCTATGCGCTGTCACTGATGTTGATGAAATTCACCTGTTTTCTGGTGCTGGTCATAGTAGCCGGAAACGGCGGCAGCTTGCAGATCGATCAACTGGCCGGACTGCACCGACGCTCACCCCTGCTGGCCATGGCCCTGATGCTGGCGCTGTTCGGTCTGGCCGGTATCCCCCCGACCATCGGTTTTACCGGTAAGCTGCTGGTCTTTATCGCCGCCATGCAGCAAGGCTACTTCACCCTCGTGCTGATCGCCATGATCAACGTGGTCATCTCGCTTTACTACTACATGCTGGTCATCAAGGCGGCTTACCTGCTCGAACCGCCAAACGATCTGCCGGCCCTGTCCGTCTCGCCGCCCGTCAAGCTTTTGACCGGCACCCTGGTGACGGCGATGGTGGTGATCGGCGTCTTCCCCACCTATGTTATCGCGCTGGCGCGGGCGGCGGCCCGCTTCATCATTTAGTTTCCGTCCATCAATCGTCCTTTTTCGAATTTCGGCGTCATTCATTCAAAAGGCCTGGCAGGTTTGTGGGATGGGATTGTGTTACACAACCGTACGCCTCTGCACCATTCCTCCAGGCCGAAAGATCTTAGCAGATTTTAATTGACACCTCCGGACGATTTATTTAGTTTTCAAAGGCTAAAAAAAAAAAGTTTTTCAACATTTTCAGCGTCTTCACTGATGCGGAAGTGAATGTCAGCACCAGTCTTTTGTGACGTCCTGACCACGTACACAACACTGGCACCCGAAATTTCTCTCGGCCTGGTCCCTTGACACCTGAAAAAACGAACCGCCAATCCTGTGGTCGGCGGTGGAGCCGTTCAAAATGATACGGAGTCAGCCGATGAAACCGAAATTATTATTGTTTTTGTTGTTATTCATTGTGTTGCCTTTGGCCAACGGTTGCGGCGAAATCGGACCGGGCACGGTCGAAAAATCGTCGGGCCGGACCGCTCGGGTCGAGATCGCAGTGGTAAAGCCGACAACCCACCCGGAAATCTACGAGGCGATGGGGACGGTTCTGGCCCAGACCACCAGCATCCTCTCCAGC
>JBATHN010001013.1:0-3053 GCA_049666885.1 Desulfobacterales bacterium | reverse complement strand
CAGGAAAAGTTGGACCAGTCCGTCAAGAGGTGCATGTCCGAAGAGGATTTTAGTTCCCCCAAATATGATCTGTGCATCAACAATGCTTTTGTCGTCCATCGCGCGTGCCTGCGTGAATGTGTCGAGGACGATTATTTCCAAAGAAGGAAAGACTCACCGTAATTCCTATCGATTCGGGCCCGTTTGATCGATTCGCTCGAAGGTCGGCGCCATTGACCTTGAAGCCCGGTTGACGCCTTGCACTATGGCTCCAGTCGACTGACCCACTCTACTTTGTCGAAGTGCCGGTCGTACGAGTATACTCCCCTTATTCTTTGTTCTTTTAATAAAACAGAGGGACGTTGTAGACTAACTAAACCTACTGACTCGCCCGTTTCATAATTTTTGATACTGCCGAGGTCGAAACACCCAGTTGCCTGGCAACTTCAGCCAAAGCAACCCCGTGCGTCTTTACTAATTCAATCGCAATCCGCGCTCGGATCCTACTCGCCTCCCTGCGACGGTTGCCGCCTTTTAACTCTTCAATAGATACTTTTTCATCTCGACATATCCTGATTATCAATTCATTTATTTTTTTATGGTGATCTAAAACCGGCAGTTGATATTTAGTATTGGTTTCAGCCTCTTTTATGATCTGCTCGACAAATTCACCACTACCTAAAATGCGCGCATCACTTAATTCACGATCCCCTGAACGACGCAGGGCCTTCACTGCCGACCACCCGCCCATGGAACGGATTAGCCCACCACCGACAAGCTCAGGGCAACGACCTACAGCTATTCCCTTTTTGACATAGTTGCGATAAGTATTGTTGGCTTCGCCTTCTTTATTGCCAAACCATTTCAATACGTAGTCGCGATCCTGCCAATCATTTTTTATTTTACCCACTATTGTGCTATGGCCGCACCAACGGTAGCGATCTAATTGTTCTAAACTATTAACCAATCTAGCCCTCAAGGGATTTAAGTGAATGTAACGAACCAGTAGCGTAAAATATGCATTTTCATCGCAGATAATCGATTTGTAGCGGTTTTGGAATAAGTGGCCCCAGCGACGATGACGTCGATTATACGAAATTGCATAACCGGTCAGCAGCCGACGCATAAAACCGGGAAGACCAAATTCAGAGCTGCGTAACAGAATGTGCGCATGATTGGTCATTAACGCCCAAGCATAAATGGTGGTCTTTGTTTCGGTTGATAGCTCTCCCAGACGCTTTACAAAATTTTCACGGTCAGCAACATCGGTGACAATCCTGCATCTTTCGATTCCTCGTATAATTACATGATGCAAAGTTCCAGGGGCATCCAGTCGAGCGCGACGCGGCATAGTGTCCCTCCAACCTTATAATTTTTTCTGATTGCACAACACATTTAAGTTGATTTAGTCATCAACGTCCCATACTTTTTTTACAAAATGTGAAGTTATTTTTGAGTGAGCCTTAGGGGTGGGTTAAACGCCGTCCAACGCCTTGCGAACCGTGCTGAGCAGCTGATCGCCGGTATAGGGTTTGCGGAGATATCCGTTGGTACACGCTTCAATGACTTCCATGGTTTCCTCGTCGGGAGAATAACCGGAGATGATGACAACCTTGACGCCCGGGTCGGTTTGAAGCAGCTCGTACAGACAGCTCACGCCGCCCATCCCGGGCATGATGAGATCGAGCAGAACCAGATGGATTCTTGACGTTTTCTGCCTGTAGACGTCCAAGGCCTTTTCGCCTCCGGAGGCCGTTAGCACCGTGTAGCCGGCCCTTTCAAGACGCTCTTTGCCGGCAAGCCGAATGGCTTCTTCGTCATCCACCAGAAGGATGGTTTCATTGCCCACCTGGTATTCCTTCTTTTCTTCGACCGGTTTTTTCTCCATGCCGGATTCGACCGCCGGCAAATAGATTCGAAAACTGGTCCCTTTGCCAGGGGTGCTGCGGCATGTGATCCGGCCATCATGGTTCTTGACAATTCCATGAACCATGGACAAACCAAGCCCCGTTCCCTTTCCCGGAGCCTTGGTGCTGAAGAACGGCTCGAAGATTTGCTCCAGGGTATCCTTGTCCATACCGTGGCCGGTATCCGAGACGCTGAGCAAGACCCATTCACGTGAAGGAGATAGGGATTGTTTTCCACTGTTTTTTTCGGGGCGCCTGAGGTTTGCCGTCATGATGGCAAGTCGGCCCCCATCCGGCATGGCGTCCCTTGAATTGATGGCCAGGTTCATCAACACCTGCTCGATTTGGACCGGATCCGCATTCACCAACTTTAGATCTTCTTCGAGGCGGAGGTCGATCTCGATCATCTTGGGAATAGTCCTCCGGAGCAGTTGATGGGTCTGATGTGCTTGATCGTTTAGATCGATGGGCCGCTTGTCAGTCTTAATTTTGCGGCTGTAGGTGAGCAGCTGCCGGATGAGTCCTCCACCCCTATCAACGGCGTCGATGATTTGGTTGAGGATACTAAAGCCAGGCTCGCCTTCATGTGTTTTTAGCAATAGCAGCTCCGAAGAAGCCTGGATGGCCTGAAGTAGGTTGTTGAAATCGTGGGCGATGCCCCCGGCAAGCGTGGCAACAGCTTCCAGCTTTTGGGCCTGCTGTAATTCTTTTTCGAGCTGCTTTTGCTCATTCATCATTCGCACGGCACGCGTCATGTACCGGAGCCGCTGAACCAAAATCACCCAGTTAATCGGCTTTGTTGTGAAATCTGTGGCGCCTGCTTCATAGGCCCGGTTGATCGAGTCCAGGTCGTCCAGGGCTGTCATAATCAGTATTGGCACCACCTCAAAGCCCGGCAATTGACGAACGGCACTGGCGGTAGCAAAGCCGTCCATTTCCGGCATCATCACATCCAGCAGGATAATGTCGGGTCGAAGATGTTCCAACGACTCCAACGCGCGGAGGCCGTTTTCGGCCTCCGACACCGAAAAGCCAACCTTTGTCAGGGACTCGCGTGCCATGTCCCTCATGACTACATCGTCATCGACAACCAGGATATGGGGCTTTGATTGGTTTTCTACGGCTTCGATAATCATAATTCCTCGGGCTCAAGGTTCAGCGTTCAAC
>JBATHN010001012.1:0-2447 GCA_049666885.1 Desulfobacterales bacterium | reverse complement strand
AGTGCCTTTCTGGGTTTACAATCAAACCGGCTCGACTCTCTGGAAACATCGGAAAACAAGCCGGCGGAAAGCCGATGCAGATATCAATGAAAGCTTCAATCCGCCGCGGGACATTCGTGCCATGGAGATGGAGGTGATCCCACCGGGTACATCCGTGAATACGTACGAAGCTTACGATATCCTGTTGGAGATCAAACAAATGGCCGACCTCCTGATGCCACTGCACGAACCTCGCTTCGCCAATGGTGCGGTCATCGGTTGAGAGTCCGGCAGAGCCGCTTGAGTCAACGGGTTCAATGGTCGTTTCTAAATTCCATGAAAGGAGGCCCACAATGGAAAAAATGCAGGCAAGATTTCAGCACTGCGATCAACGCTTCTTTCCGTACATCGAAAAAGTGCTCAGCCGGTTGCCTGGAGAAATCACGTCCGAGCTTCTCGAAAACACCGATTTTCAGATTGTTGCCAGTGACGATTTTCACGACGCATGTGTCTTGAGCCGCAGCTTCCCCGCTCCCCTGCAGACGCTGATTTATGTGAACACCAAGATTCTCAAGGAAGCCGAGCATATGATCCTTTTGGCGATCGCCTCCCAGTTCGCCTTTTTCGTGGCCGGTAAAAATGGAAAAGAGGTGCCGAGCCGCGAAGCCGAGGAACTGCTGAAAAACTGGGGCTTCACCGAAGAACTCGATGCCGTTCGTTATGATCAGACGGTCGCGCAAACGGAAAGTTTTCGCATCGGCTATAACTGGGCTATGCATCAGGACAAGGATTACCTGCTGACCCATTTTGGC
This sequence comes from Desulfobacterales bacterium, assembly GCA_049666885.1. GTDB lineage: Bacteria > Desulfobacterota > Desulfobacteria > Desulfobacterales > SG8-13 > JARFQH01. The sequence goes on along the minus strand of JBATHN010001012.1, from coordinate 1,656 downwards.
ATCTACCGAGATTCATGGGGCACCGAAAGCTGGGGGAAGGCTGCCAAGAAAAAACGGGCTGAGGCGCTCGATCTTCCCGACAAAGCCTTGCCTGTTCTTGAAGAAATCATGAAGGCGGCGGCGCCGGGAGCCGGGGAGGCCAAGCATCGGACGGAAACCGGAGCCGCCGAACCCAAAGAGTCGATGATGGCCGGCATCATGCGGGCATTAAAAGAAATAGAGTGGCTTGAGCAATACAGCCAGCAGGTTTGTGACATTCGCTCGATATGACGTCTATCAATGGTTCGATTATGGTCGAATGGACCCCGGTGAGGTTAATAAAAAAAGCCCAGCTTAAATTGCTGGGCTAAGATTTTATAGAGATTATAAGGCACCCAAAGTATCCGCTGTGGCTTCGGCTTCAAGATGGGTTTTCCACTTGCCACCCCACATATCCGGGACCGTTTCTTCGACTTCTATCATAGTCTCCCAGGATATATTGAGATCAGAGAAAATCTCTTGCAAGGCTTTTTCGTTCGGAGCGAGCCATATGCAATACCGTACGCCTTTTTCCTTGTTGTAGCACGTTCGAACCCAGGTAGCCGATTCGACGTTGGCGAGTTTCGCCCAGTTTTCTTCTACTTTAGACCAGGGAACTGTGGGGTCTCTATGAATCACCATATATTTTAACATATTCGTCATTTTGGTCCCTCCTTATGAGCTGGGAAAATGGGAGCGTTCGAACCTTCACCCGAAGTTTTCATTTAAACCAAAACACCTGCGTATCCTGACAGCACCAAGAAGGCCCTGTCAGGAGAGGCGTATGCACAATTTGAGAATTTTTTTCATGGGGTCCCCTGCATGTAGCTTGGGTTTTAATCCTGAAGTCCCGCGTTGCAATTCTTTAAATGAAACTGTTTTCAGACGAGAGCAGATTCTTTTCAGAGGAGAGGCACAAGAAAGGGAAATCGCAATAGCTGCTTATATCCAGTGGATCAAAAGCGATGTGAATATGGCTATTCGAGATATCGTTGCCGTTAATTTTATTTTAAGCATTGTCTCATAACTTTCAAGGGTTAAATTTAAATCAGTTTATGGATCCCCAATGTGTTGAAATAGCCTTCATTTTGCAATAAGGGTTTGACATTCGGACCAGACCCGAGGTAAGGCTTTTATATCCAGATCGTATGTTCAATTCCGATTTCATTTCTAATAGTTAGTGCCCATCCGCGGTTTCATAAAGGGCACTGATAAGTTTCCGATCCAGAAATGTGCAATTTTTCGCAAGTTCAAGGAAATCAAGGAATTGTGCGGAGGCATACTCATGTATGTCGCACAAGCGATTCCAGACCTGTCACGCCCAAGGCGTGATTGACGCCGATATGTCCCGAAGCAGGCGGGGAATTGCGGAAAAGGGCCATTTATGGACGGTAACTAGTTACAATTATTGGCAAGCTGCACAGGTTACAGCGCCCCCCTTTATTAAGCGATGGATATCATGATGAAATATAAAGAGATAATAAAGTTTCATGGACATGAGTGCCCCGGCCTTGCCATCGGATACAGAATGGCATCAACTGGACTTAAAGCAATCGAGTCTGTACGTGCAGAAGACGAGGAACTCGTCTCCATCGTCGAAAATGATGCTTGTGGCGTTGATGCACTCCAATGCGTAAC
>JBATHN010001011.1:0-2150 GCA_049666885.1 Desulfobacterales bacterium | reverse complement strand
CCTCTTCGGCCGACAGCCGCCAGTTGACCGGTAAAACGATGGCGCCCAACCCCGCTGCGGCACCGTAAAGAAGAAAAAACGCGCTGCTGTTTTTCCCGAGCACCCCCAAGCGATCGCCTTTCTTGATACCGGCCTTTCTCAAACCCTGGGCCAGGCGGTCGACGGTCGCCTTGTACTCCCCGAAGGACAGCGTGCGGTCTTCATCGACCTCGTACCAGGCTGGAAGGTCCCTGAAGATCTGCGCATTGCGGTTGATCAGGTCATAAATGGTGAAGTCATAGAGTCCCATGCCGTCGTGCCTTTCGTGCAAAAGCGATAACCCTGACGTTGCAAAAGTTTGCCATGTTGTTTATGAAGCATAGGGAAAAAATGCCGGCGGGAACATGCCGGCAACTTCGCCGGGCACATCCCCGCCGCTGTCAATTCCATTTGACGATCGATCATCTGACGGTCATCCGAGATTTACCCCAATCATACCGACCCGACTTCACGATCCATTCATCATGGGAAGGTGGCTTCGAACGGAACGACCTTGACCACGCCGCCTGCTTTGAAAATAGCCGAGCCTTCCTTGACGGACACTGGAAAAGAGAAGTCCGGAGCGCCGGTCCACCATTTTTCGAGCTCGTCCCAAGGGGTCATCCCCTTTTCTTTCAACTTCATCGCACCCGGCAGCAATAGTGTCAACAGGGTTTGGCGTGTGTCGAACATCGCCGGTACTCTGAGTTGGTTTGTCTTTCCGGGCGGAATCCACATGGTCTCGGAAGAATTGACGGTGTTGACCTCGAAATCGTCGAACATAATGGTGAACTTGAGCCCATCTAATTCCACCGGATAGGCGGACGGATTGTCGATATCGAAAACAAAGGCCATCATCATCGGCGCACCGTAATCACCCGCGGTGCCCTTGGTGGGTTCCACTTTCTTTGCGTAATACCAGTACCCGGTGTAGTAGGGCACCTCGACATGGCTCAAAACGACCTTTGGGGCTTTGAAGTTGGATTCGGTCGGTTTCGTTTCCATGCCGGCGCAGCCGACCAGAAAGACGGCTACGACGACCACGCTTAGACATGTCATAAGAATAGTATGTTTGCGCATTATTCCCTCCCTACTCGTAACAAACGGTTGGTGGGTTCCGATAGGCAAGCACGACCCGGGTTCGGGTCTTCTTCCGTCTGCAACCTGAAAAGTGCGTGTTGTGCCCGGTTCAGAGCCCGTTGGTAAGCGACGGTACGGGCCGTTACGTCAGCCAGCGTTTTCGCCGCTTGTAGTGCTTGACGTCCCGGAAACTCTTTCTTCCTCCAAGGTCGGTCATTCCGAGGTAAAAATCCTTGATGTCGGGATTCTCACGCAGCTTCTCCGCCGAATCGTCCATGACAATCCTTCCGTTCTCCATCACATAGGCATGCGGTGCCACATTGAGCGCCAGCTTGGCATTCTGCTCCACCAGCAGAATCGAAATCTTTTCCTCCTGGTTGAGCCTGGTGATGATGTTGAAAATCTCGTGAATCAGCAACGGTGCCAGACCCATGGACGGTTCGTCCAGCAGGATCAGCTTGGGAATGGTCATCAATGCCCGCCCGACAACCGTCATCTGCTGCTCGCCGCCGCTGATAAAGCCGGCGGTCTCGCTGCGCTTTTGCTTTAAGCGTGGAAAGTAGTGATAAACCATCTCCAATCCCTCTTTCACCGAGCGGCCGGCCTTTCGCACGTGGGCCCCCACCTTCAGGTTCTCCTCGACCGTCAGGTGTTCGAACACACGCCGTCCCTCGATGACCTGCACGATGCCCATTTTAGCAATCTTTTCGGGCGGCATCCGGTCTATCCGCTGCCCCATGAATTCGATCGAACCGTCGGTCACCTCGCCGTCCTCGTGCTTCAACAGACCCGATATGGCCTTCAGGGTCGTGCTCTTACCGGCTCCGTTGGCCCCCAGCAACGCGACGATGCCGCCCTCCGTCACCTCGATGGATACCCCTTTGATCACCAGGATGACTTCGTGGTATTTCACCTCGATGTTGTTGATTTTAAGGATCGATTCCGCAGTAGACAAAGCCTCATAACCTCCTGTAGAAGTGGGGCAAATAGTTAACTTGTTAACAAGTTAACTGGAAAAAAAGAAGTCTCCTAAATTAACGACTTAACCTATC
>JBATHN010001010.1:0-3763 GCA_049666885.1 Desulfobacterales bacterium | reverse complement strand
GCCGTCAACAGCACGGCGGCAAGTATCAACACCTGTTGGTACTTCATTTGCAAGCTGGTGCCGATAGTCATTAAGCCGATGTCCATTATAATGAAAGCGGCAGGCAGAAAAAAAATCCAAGTTCTTGCATAAGGAATGCTGTGTTTGGCGAAAAGCACGGCGATTGATCCGATTATCAAACATGGGAGCAACAATAGCGCCGGCAGAAGCCGTCTTTTGACTGCAGTCGCGAATCCAGCCAATATGAGTATACCGCCGCCAAGCAGAAGCACCGACGGTACGTTCCGGGAAAAGTCCCGCATGGTCGTCAGCAGGTGGGGGCCTAGTCGGGAGAGAAAGTTATCGAAAGATAGTCCTGCCACGAATCGGTTGGCCACGATCGGAGTGATTCCGCCTGTAACCGCCACTACCGGAAGGTAAAAAAGTACGGTCATCACCATCGTCATCCCTCCACAAGGGAGAAGGAAGTGACGGATTGTGATAAGAATGCTGCCTGTCCTGCAGAAAATAAGCAGGGCGACCCACAGATAGACTCCCACAACGGCAAATAACATCGAGGGAATAGTGAACATGCCTATCGCGGCGATCAATCCAAGGACCATGCAGTGCTTGATATTCGGTTCTGCCGCCAGTTTCACTCCACCCCAGATCAATGCCAACAAGAGCAGGACTATCAACGAGTACCCTCTCGCCATAGTTGAGTAGAGGACGAGGTAGGGGAAGACGGACATGGCCATGGCCGCTATAATGCCCGATTGTTTTCCGGGGGACAATTGGCGGCAAACAGTGAAGGCCATGGGTATGGCAAAGAGCCCGGCAAGGAAGGCCGGCAACCGTATGACGATTGGATGTGAACCGAACAGCAGCGTCGTCACCCGGACCAGCAAAGTATGAAACACATGGTTGTTTGGCAAGGGGTAGTAAAATACCTCTTTCCAGCTGTGATCGGCAAATGCCAGGAATGAAAACGACTCGTCATAGCGCATCGGCTGGGATAAAAAATGGAGTCGCAGAATCAAGCCGATTCCGAATACGGCTGCTAGCCAGACAAGGCCCGGCTGCCTGAAAAAGTTCCAAATCCTGAGTGCCAGGGTCGAAGTGGAAAAAGATGTCGAGGCCGTCTGGAGATTTTCCATAGTCATTTTCATTCTTGCCGGTGTGCGGTTCCATTGTATCCCGAAGAAAAAGCGGTTGACCGCACCGAATTGTTTTGATCTAAAACATCCGGGAAACGATTGGAGGCTTTGATAGCAAACAGAACATAAGCGCCATTTCGATTGAGAGCCGTCAGACACGTGTTGAAGAAGTTCGCATTGATGCGCTTTTCTTGCTCATTCAAAGCGGTCGACCACTGGCGAAGCAGATCGAGATGCACGATGATGTGCGTGAATCCTTTGTCGATCAAGGCATTTTGAATATCCTCCTCGGATGAAGCCAGGATAACAGCCTTGGCAAGCAAGTTTTCACCGAAAACCAGTTGTCGATCGCAATAATAGCGCCGGTTGCCCAGGAACAAACCCATAATTTTATCGGATTTCGCAAGGTACCGGTTGGCGTACAGCATAACGGGGAATTCGGGGCGGTATCGCCCGATGTACTCGTCCCTTCCTACTTTGCCGCTGAGATAACTCAAAGGATCGACAGCCTGGAACTGTTGGTGCACATAGATCGTATTCAACCCCAACAGAAACACCACGGCCGCCGTTACCAGGGCGGTGCCGACCCTTCCGGCTATCGGGTTACCCGGACCCTGAAAAGATGTGATCAGGTTTTGTATTCCATATACCGATAGAATAACCAACGCAGGAATAACCGGTGCCACATATCGAATCCGGATGCTGGTTTTGAAGAAAGCGACCAAGATAAACAAAACGGTAAACGTCAGCAGCACTTTTTTTTCAAAATGAACATTCGGATAGGCCCGCCGCCGTGGGTAAAAAGCAAATATCGGCAAGATCAACAGAAACGGATTGAGTTTCCCGTCAAAATACTTCGGGTCATTGTCCTTCCCCTGAAAAAAAATTCGGATGGGTATCAGGGCGATCTCATTCCAGGATTCTTTGTAGATGATGCGTCGGACGGCGAAATGGTTCCAGTTTTTGGTCCGCCTGTCGATAACGGCCTGTATATCGTCCGGCAGGTCCTCTGACGGCGCCACGTGAACAGTGGAAAAAACGTTCCGGTAAAGTGGAAAAACCGGGTTGCCGGTCCAGATAAGGTTGCGAATCATCCAGGGTGAGAATATCAGGAGCGCAATAACAAAATAGGCGGTCATCAATCCGGTCGCCTTCAATTGGGATAGACCACTTGCCTCCCTGGATTTCAGGTATATGAACGGCACAAAAAGCGTCAACAAAGCCAAAGTCACCAACCCATTGTACTTTGTGCCGAGTGCAAGGCCGAAAAAAAGCGCCGATACAATCAGATTTTTATTACTATGAGGCGCTTGGTGCCATTTGAACAGGTAAATAAGCGCTGCCGTTGTAAAAAATACCAGCCCCAAGTCGACATAAACCGTTATCGAAAGCTTGACGACGACGGGAATGGAGAGAAAAACCAGCGCACCGAGCAGGCCGTAATTCGCATTCAAGCGTTTTTTCAGGTACCGGAAAATCAGGATGGCCGTGAGGAGTCCGAAAGCAAAATGAATGAACTTCGGCAGGATGTCGTTTCCAAAATAGAGCGGAATTAAGTAAAGCAGATCCAGGTTCATCGGAAAATAGGAAAAGCCTATGGCGGGGAGCTCGACCATCCCGCCGCTCTGGATATAGAGCTTGGGCACGGCGAGATGGTGGGTTAGTGCATCCCGACTCACCGGCGGTACCCAGGCCAGCACGCAAACGGCGCAAACCATAGAGACCAGCGATAGGATGAGACCGAATCTTAAGGTAATGACGTTTTTCAATTCATAGTCCCCTGAGTGCATCATACAGCCATTTACGGTGTGCTCAACTAAACGTTTTTGCTTTTTATAACCGTTCCGGGTATTTTTAGAGCATTTATGAACCCTTGCATCCTGGCCGCCTTGAATCCTGATGGATTCATCAACTTGTCTAACGATGATACTTAATTTGTAACCGTTCACAGGGTTGCAAAGTCCGATGCGCTTCAAACCACCTAATTGTAATCGTTTACAGGGTGCCGCAGATGCAAGGCGTCGGGCGCGCAGACGTACTTTCGTACTTCAAGTGCCCGACAACAAAGCAGATGCGGTGCGCTGTGAACGCTTACCTTAATTTAAAACCCGGGCCAGCACCTCGGGCGGAATCTGAGCGGTATAAAGTCGCCCGTCGATTAAAAAAGCCGGTGTACCGGTAATCCCTAATTTGAGGCCGTCAATGATATCCGCATGTAACTGTTGACGTATACGGGGCACGCGGATCGATTGAGCCAGTTTGTTGTAATCCATTCCCACCGCGTCGGCCACAGTGCGCAGATCGATCTTTGCCGCACCCCTGGCATTGGCAAAAAGATAATCGTTCATTTGCCAAAACCGGCCTTCGGTGCCGGCATAAATCGCCAGCAGGGCAAGAAGACCCGATCCTTGGTGCAAGGGTTTTTGAACGATGGGATTGACAGCGTGGTCCATGGGAAAGTGACGATGGATTAACTTGATTTTTCCCGGGTACCGGGAAGCCAGTTGGCGCAGATAAAAGTGCATTTTATTGCACTGGAAACACAGGTAGTCGGCAAATTCGGTGATCACGAGCGGCGGGTCTTCAGAGCCGATCCAGGGGTGCCCGTCGTCCGTCTGGCCGGTGGC
>JBATHN010001009.1:0-22729 GCA_049666885.1 Desulfobacterales bacterium | reverse complement strand
AGGATTTCCTTGCGGGTCAACTCGACTCCGTCAAGCAGGCAGGCGTCTGTGCTGTCGGCAGCTTCTGAGGCCGCCTTGATGGCCAGGTCGAGGTTGTCGATAATCGGAAGCAATTCCCTGAGCAGAGATTGGTTGGCGTATTTCTTAAGTTCTGCCATTTCCCTGGTAGTTCTTTTCTTGAAATTCTCGAACTCGGCCGATACCCTCAGCAATCGGTCATAGTTTTCCTCGGCCTCTCCGGTTTTTGTTTCGAGTTTGGATCTCAGGTCCTTGACCTCTTGCGACTCGGGGCTCTGTGCGGTATCAACCGGTTCAATTTTCGGTTCTCGGTTTTCGTCTGCACCGACGCCGTGGCTCTTGTCACCTTCGGTCGAATTTTCCTGAAATTCGCTGCCCTCTTCTATTTTTATTTTTTTTCCTTCCGGCATCAGGTGATGATTTCTCCTGGAATTTTAGATAGTTTTTGCGCGGAATTGATATGCCGCCCAAATGACGACCAGAAAATAATGACGTATGATGGCTTGTCAAGGTGTGATTTCAAGAAGGATTGGAAGTACTTATGGATGGAAGAGATGACCCGGAGCGTAGAAGCGGTTGTGCACCCACTTTTGAATTTCTTCCTGAAAAGGAAGGCCATCGATATGACCGGGATCGATCCACGACACAGACCGCATCACTTATCGCTGCTTCCTCCCGGACCTGACGAGGTTCGTGACCGCCTGTTGCGCGGCGGCCGGTCGGATGGTCGACACCCGTTCGGAACAAATCCTGGAGTGGGAATTCAGCCCCGCATAAGCGGATTTCGGGTACAGGGCACCGCTGACTCCCCGCCTAGCACAACCGGCAATAGGATAAACCAATCCCATTATTTTTCAAGGGGAAAAGAGGTGCGGACCTCAATATTCCGCAAAAACAGGCATCCCGTTGCAGCGGCCGCAGCCCGGAGCTGCGTGTTGACTTAATTCGGCTTCTCTCTTAAAAGACGGCAACGTACCGAATTATTAAACGCTCATGGCCCTTAAGCAACCGCTGGTTCCGGGCTCTGAGTTTCGAGTTTCAGATTTCTGTTTACGGGTCTGATTCTATTTTCTTGTTGTATAAAGTTTTGTGCTTCATAGATTCGTCATCCAATGACCGTCGGCGATTCAATCCTCTCCAGACGGAGAAGTCAGCGCTATGACATCGACGCATAACTCTCCTGAAAGCAGCCCTATTAGCCGCCGCGTCCTCGAAACGGTCAAGCGGACAATCGCCGAACATGAGATGGTCGTTTCCGGTACCGCCATATTGGTAGGTGTCTCCGGAGGACCAGATTCGGTGGCACTGCTGCATATCCTGCAGCATCTGGCGCCTGACTACGGTCTGCGCCTGGCTGTCGCCCACCTCAACCACGGTTTGCGCAAAGAGGCCGACGATGAGGCAGAATTCGTGGCGACCCTTTCAGCTGGCCTTGGGCTCGCATGTCACGTAAAAAAGGAAGATGTTTCCGGCTACCGGCATCGTCACCGGTTGTCGCTCGAGGAGGCCGCCCGGCTGAGGCGCTATGCGTTTTACGATGATGTCGCGAGCCGGCATCATTTCGACAAAATTGCGTTGGGGCATCAAGCAGACGACAACGCCGAACTGGTGCTGATGTTCTTGATCAGAGGCAGCGGACCGGTCGGTTTTGCCGGTATTCCGCCGGTGAGAGCGGACAAGATCATTCGTCCCTTGATCCGGTTGCCCCGCCGGGACATTCTCGATTATTTAAAGGCGGTCGGTTTGGCATATGTCACCGATCATTCAAACCGGGACATGCGGTTCATGCGCAACCGCATCCGCAGCCATTTGGTGCCTCTGCTGCGACGTTCCTACAACCCGAAAATCAGCGAAGCGTTGAACCGGCTGGCCGACATTCAGCGAGAGGAACAGTTTTGGATCGAAGGCATAGCCGATACGCTTTATCGCGATGTGCGATTGACCGATGATGCGAATCGTCTTCACCTGTCGATCGCACAATTGGTGCGGCAACCCAAGGCTGCGCAGCGCCGGATAATCCGGAAAGCCATCGCCGACATAAAAGGCGATTTGCGGCGGATTTCCTTTGCTCACGTGAGGGCGGCCGTCGATTTGCTGTTCGTCGACCGTCCGGACGGCATGCTGAACCTACCGGGCGGCATCATACTGGAGCGAATGGGAAACGTCTTGAGGGTTTCAAGGAGAAGCGGACCGGCCCGGCCGAAACCGGGTGCGATTGAGGAGATCTACCCGATCACCTTTCGCTACGGTGTGAAAAAGCCGGATGAGGCGGCTGTGATCGTAACGGTCGAAGAAATCGATTGCCGGGCCATTTTTTCGACTGTCGCTGCCGGAGCCTCTGAAAATCTTCGCCAAGCTGGACAGCAAGTGGCTTTTTTTGATATGAATAGCTTGAATTTTCCGCTTACGCTCCGCAATGTTCGCGCGGGCGATCGGTTCAGGCCGTTCGGTCTGCAGGGTACTCAAAAGATCAAGAAATACTTTATCGATCACAAGGTGCCCAGAGAAAAGCGGCGGGCCTGTCCCGTTCTGCTGAGTGGAGGCTGTATCATCTGGCTGGTGGGGCATCGAATGGCAGACGACTGTCGCGTGACACCGTCCACGCGGGAAATCCTGCGGGCGGAGATAGCTTGTTTAACAGGTGATCGTGATTAATTTCTAATGTTAAGCCTGTGTTGTCAGACAGTTTCACTGCGACCGATAAACAGTTGACAAATATTCTTTGATGACCGATGACGATGGGGTGATTTTTTCGTAAATCCTAAGAAACGTTGAATTACACCGCTATTCAACCTTCAGACGGGCAACTTAAGCAGGAGGTAGGATCATTTGAATCCTTTTTACAAAAATTTGGCGCTGTGGCTGGTCATTACGTTGATGATGATCATGCTCTACAACCTTTTCAATCATCAGCAAATGTCGGATACCAGCATCGGCTACACCGAATTTTTGAGCATGGTCGATGAAGGTCGCGTCTCTGAAGTCGTCATTCAGGGGCAGGAACTTTACGTCACCGATACCAACCGCAATCGTTTCAAGGTTTACGCTCCCCAGGATGCGGATCTGATCAATATTCTGAGGCAGAAGAAAGTGGCGATACAGGCCAAACCACCGGCTGAAAATCCATGGTACATGTCCGTGCTCGTGTCGTGGTTTCCGATGTTGGTGTTGATCGGAGTGTGGATCTTTTTTATGCGTCAGATGCAAAGCGGAGGCGGCAAGGCGCTGTCATTCGGAAAGAGTCGCGCACGATTGATGTCGGATGGACAGACCAAAGTGACCTTCGATGACGTGGCCGGGATCGACGAAGCCAAAGAGGAGCTCTTTGAAATCGTCGAGTTTCTGAAGGACCCCAAAAAGTTCACCCGCCTCGGAGGCCGGATCCCTAAGGGGGTGCTGTTGATGGGACCGCCCGGGACCGGTAAAACCCTTCTGGCCAGGGCCATCGCCGGAGAGGCCGGCGTGCCTTTCTTCAGCATCAGCGGCTCCGACTTCGTTGAAATGTTTGTCGGCGTCGGGGCCTCGCGGGTACGCGATCTTTTTGTCCAAGGCAAAAAGAATGCGCCCTGCATCATTTTTATCGACGAAATCGACGCGGTCGGTCGACACCGGGGCGCCGGCCTGGGCGGTGGCCACGATGAAAGGGAGCAAACCCTCAACCAGCTGCTGGTGGAAATGGATGGTTTCGAATCGAACGAGGGGGTGATCTTGATATCGGCCACCAACCGTCCGGACGTTCTCGATCCGGCCCTGCTGCGTCCCGGTCGCTTCGATCGCCAGGTGGTTGTGACACTGCCCGATATCAAGGGCCGTGAAAAGATCCTGCGCGTGCACATGCGCAAGACACCGATTGCCGACGATGTGAACGCACTGGTTCTCGCCAAGGGAACTCCCGGGTTCTCGGGGGCCGATCTGGAAAACCTGGTCAACGAGGCGGCGCTTCTGGCAGCCAAGCGCAACAAGGAAAAGATCGATATGTTCGACTTCGAGGACTCCAAGGACAAGGTTTACATGGGCCTGGAGCGCAAGTCGAAAGTCATCAAGGAGGAGGACCGCAAGACAACTGCCTATCACGAGGGCGGTCACGCGCTGGTGGCCAGATTTCTACCCGAGACCGATGCGGTCAACAAAATCACGATCATTCCCAGAGGACGGGCGGCCGGTGTGACCTGGTTCCTGCCCGAGGAGCGGGACTTCAAGTACAAGGATCAGCTGGAAAACGAGCTGGCCGTCGCTTTTGGCGGTCGAGTGGCCGAAGAGATCGTTTTCAACCGCATCAGCACGGGTGCCGCCAACGACATCAAGCAGGCCACCATTCTGGCCGAACAGATGGTTCGCAACTGGGGCATGAGTGAGTTGGGACCGCTGTCCTATGCCAAGGGCGAGGAGCCTGTTTTCCTGGGGCGCGAGATTTCCCAACACCGGGATTACTCGGAAACCACCGCTCAGAAAATCGACGATCAAATCCACAAATTGATCAATTCGTCTTATAAGCATGCCAAGCAGGTTCTCGAGGGCAATTTGGACATTCTCCACAAACTCGCAGAATTGCTACTGGAAAAGGAAACCGTGCTCGGCAAGGAACTCGATGAGCTGATCTTTTCACTGAGACCCGGTATCAAGCTCCCTTCCCATAAAGTCGACGATGATGAGGGTAAACCGGCTGCACCGGCATCTGAGGCGGCTTCCGCAGCCCAATCAGATCTCGACGACAATGTTGAGAAGGAACAGCCGGAACAGCCCCCAACCTGATTCCCGGTGAGTCGAGCGATAGCAGGGGCATGCCCGGTTACCCCACACGGGGGTGCGGAAAAATCCCGTTTCGAAACGACGCCATATGCTATGGAAAGAGACAACATCGACAACATAGTCGACCTCTCTATTGCCAATTTTCGCGGAAAGAATAATGACCTTGATGAACCGACTTCAGGCGAGCGAAATGCTCGGGCTGTTCCTCAACACCCTCGATTGACAGGATAACCGAAACGATTGATGAGTGCCAGACGTTGTTATGATCTGAAGTGGGGTCGCTATTCACTTGCGCTCGGCCGACGGACCTGCCTCATGGGGGTTGTGAACGTCACACCGGATTCTTTTTCAGACGGCGGAAAATTCCTTGCGCGCGATGCGGCCGTTGCTCAAGCGGAGCGCCTGGTTCAGGAGGGTGCGGACGTCATCGACATCGGCGGTGAGTCCACCCGGCCGTATGCCGAGCCGGTGCAGGTCGAAGTAGAGCTGGAGCGCGTGCTTCCGGTGATCGAATCGCTGGCCCGGCGCGTAGTGGTGCCGATTTCAATCGACACGGCCAAAGCTGCCGTCGCCCGCCGGGCACTCGCGGCCGGGGCCTCAATGATCAACGACATCAGCGCCCTGCGGCACGATCCCGAAATGACAGGGGTAGCGGCAGAAAGCGGCGTTCCGGTTATTCTGATGCACATGCTGGGCTCGCCGCAAACGATGCAGGTGACGCCGGTCTATCGCGATGTTGTGGCGGAAATCGGGGTCTTTCTGGCTCAGGCCGTATATCAGGCTGAAAAGGGCGGCATTGCGCGCGATCTAATCATCGTCGACCCGGGTATCGGTTTCGGCAAAACGGTCGACCACAACCTTCTTCTCATAAAACACCTGGCGCAGCTGCAAGACCTCGACCGGCCCATTTTAATCGGCCCCTCGCGGAAAGCCTTTATCCGTAACCTGCTCAAGGAAAACCCCGCAGAGGAGATCCGCCCCGACATGACGATTGTCGGGACCGGCACGTTGGCGACGGTGTGTGCCGCGGTTTTAAGCGGTGCTCACATAGTGCGCGTGCACGAGGTAGCCAGTGCCCGCGCAGCCGTCAAAATCATCGATGCGATCTTGGACGTCTGAACCAGAGTACAGGAAAAGGAGTTGCGGCAATGCTGCTCGTGATTGATGTGGGAAACACCAATACGGTCCTGGGTGTTTACGACGGCCGGCGGTTGATCAAGGACTGGCGGCTTCGTACCGAGCGAAATACGACCGAGGACGAGGTCAACATCATCATCACCAGCCTCTTTGCGCAAAGCGGGATTCGACCCGAAAAGATCAATCGGACCATTATCTCCAGTGTGGTGCCGCCAATGGTCACCATTCTCGATTCTTTTTGTCGCAAATATCTGGGCAATCCGCCGTTGTGGGTGGATCCGGGTTCATACACCGGCATGCCGATCCACTACCGCAACCCTTCAGATGTCGGAGCGGACCGGATCGTCAATGGGGTGGCTGCCTTCGAAAAGTACCGGCAGAGCCTGATCGTCATCGATTTCGGGACGGCCACCACCTTCGACAGCATATCAGAGAAGGGCGAGTACCTCGGGGGCGCGATCAGCCCAGGCATCATGATTGCCGCCGAGGCGCTCTTCATGAAAGCCTCGAAATTACCCCGGGTCGAAATTTTTCACCCGCCTGCGAACGTCATCGGAAGAGACACCGCCGCCAGTATTCAATCCGGGATCATATACGGTTATGCCGGCTTGGTGGACGGCATGGTACGACGGATGAAAACCGAGATGGGATCGGCACCAAAGGTCATCGCGACCGGCGGCCTGGCGGAACTGATGCACCACGTGTCGGAAACGATCGAAGCGGTGGAACCCCTGTTGACCCTTGATGGCCTGCGAATCATCGCTGCCGAGATGGGGCAGGGCGGTTAGGGCCGTTGGGCCGGTTGAGCCCGTTTAGCCGGTTAGGTCAGTTTTGTCGGTTGAGTCTGTTAGGTGTATTAAGCCGGTTGGATCGATTACTGGTGGCGTGGTTTGAAGCGGACCATGCGGCTTAGGTGCGATCGGTGGTTAAACAAATAGGGCCTTCACGATAAATAAACGCAGATGTCTGAACAGTCACCTTACTCCTGCCGCCACTATCGCGAGGAGATGATTCTGCTGGGCCTCAAAAAACGCCTCAGCGATACGGCGCTTACGGAAGACGAGCGGCAAGCCATCGAGAAAGAAATTCTTTATCTGGAAGCTCTGATGGGGATGGAGTGACGGTTGCGCCGGTTGCGCCCGTTGAGATAGTTAGTCGGTGCGAGCGGTATAGCTTAAGAACCTTTCCAATCGTGACACAAGATGCGCTTTATCTAAAAGGCTACGAGTTTACTTTTCCCAGTTCATCCAACGACCTAACCGGCTAAACCGGCCAACGGGCCCAACCGTTACGCCCGTCCGACCTCTTTCAGTGTATCCTTGAAGACACGGTAAAAAAATTCATGGTCGGTGAGACCGCGCTGAATGATTTTGCCGATATCGTCGATATTTTTGGAATTGACGATAAGGTTGACGCTGTGCCGGAAGGCCATCATTTGATCCATCGTCCGGTATTGACTGCTGATCATGGTGACGTATATATCCCGGCGCGCACTCATGTTGAGCCGTTCGAGATACAGCAACACCATGTTCGTGTCCGGGCCGGAGCAGTGAAAGGCCTCGTTGATCACCACCAGGTCATACTGGTGATAGCGCATCTTCTTAAGTGCATCCCGTCCGCTCTCCGATACCGTTACGTGGTATTCGAGGAGATTGAGCGGGTCGACGATCTTTTTGAGCATCGCCGGATTTGATTCACACGCCAGGGCCGTGTTGCCTTCTTCCTCGATGAAGTCAAACGGCTTTTGGGAAGCATCGTAGCCGGTCTCCTCCAGGCCGTTTTTCAACAGATGTCCGGCACCGCTGGGAGGGACAACCGTTATCTGGCCCTTGCATTTCGGGCATGACAGGCGGGTGGACTTTCCGGCGGGAACTTTTTCATCCGGCAGTTTGAATCTGCTCTGGCAATTTTCGCACGTAATTTCCATAAAACCGATTCGACTCCCTCCTGTGAAAACCCGCGGTTTCTTTCGGCGTTACCGGTCTATTTCCGTCAGTTGACTTTATAGCTGCGATCGAGTTCGAGCTTGTCGATGTCCGACGTTGCCTCGCCCCGGGCGCTTTTAAGCGAATCGATGCCACGCCCCACGATGCCTCTGCGCGAAGCAAAGGCCAGTGCGGTTTCCTCGGTTACCAGACCGTGTTCATACAAATCGATGATGTGCCCGTCAAAGGTGGTCATTCCGAAAGCCTGGCCGGCCTGCATGATTTCATAGAAGGTCTTGCCTTCGGATTCTCCGTTCATGATGGCGTCTTTGACCCGCAAATTGGTGCCCAGGATTTCGAAGGTGGCTGCCCGCCCGCCGCCGATTTTCGGCAGCAGCCGCTGGCAGACCACCCAGCGCAGGGTGTCGGCGAGCCGGATGCGAACCTGATGTTCCTCTTCGGTGCTGAACATGCCCACGATGCGGTTGATGGTCGATCCGGCGTCGATGGTGTGCAGCGTCGTGAGGACAAGGTGACCGGTTTCAGCCGCGCTCAGGCCGATTTCAACCGTTTCCCGGTCGCGCATTTCGCCCACCAGGATCACCTTGGGTGCTTGGCGCAGGGCCGCCCTGAGGCCGCTGGCATATGAGTCGAAATCAACGCCGTGTTCGCGCTGGTTGAAGGTCGAGTTCTTGTGGGGGTGCTGGTATTCCACCGGATCTTCGAGCGTGACGACGTGCACCGAGCGATCCTCGTTGATGACGTTGAGGATGGCCGCCAGTGATGTCGTCTTACCTGAACCGGTAGCGCCGGTAACGAACACGATGCCGTTTTTTTCCTTGGCGATCTTGTACATGGCCCCGGGCAGGTGCAACTCTTCGATTGTCGGAATCTTCGATTCCAGTTTGCGCAGAACGATCGAACAATATCCGCTCTGAGAAAAAACGTTCACACGGAAGCGTGCCTTGCCGGGCAGCGAGTAGGAAAGATCGCAAGAGCCCGAGGTGAGGAAGGTTCGCGTGAGACGCCGATCCTGGTTCATGAGATTCAAGGCGAAGATCTCGGTCTGGAAGGGCGTCAGCTCCTTGAAAGGCGGCCGCATCTCGACCGAAACCAGTTCTCCATCGCTTTCAACCTGCAGCGGCTTCCCAACCGTCAGGTTCAGGTCGGAAACGTTCTTGTGAGAGTCGAGCATGCGCGTGAGGATATGGTCGATTTCCTGTTTTTTCATGACAGCACCTTCGGATCAAACTTCGGTGAAATCGGTCGGCGGTGAGGTCAACAACGGCCTGAACTTGGCCTTTTCATTGGACTTTATGTAGGCCTCGTCGGCACTGATCCAGCCCCGCTTGTACAAATCCATAATGGCGTCATCCAACAGCTGCATTCCGTACTTTTTACCGGTCTGAATCATTGAGGGCAGTTGATGGGTCTTGGCCTCTCTGATCAAGTTGCGGACTGCTGAATTGGCAATCAGTATTTCAAGCGCCACACAGCGGTCTTTTTTGTCGACCCGTTTGAAGAGCACCTGAGCGATGATGGCCCGCATGCCGTCGGCCAGAGTCGATCGGACCTGGGCCTGCTGATCGGCGGGAAACACCTCGATGATGCGGTCCACGGTTTTCACGGCACTTGTGGTATGCAGCGTCCCGAAAACAAGGTGCCCGGTGGAGGCCGCTTCGATCGCCAGCGAAATTGTTTCCAGGTCGCGCATTTCACCCACCAGGATGATATCCGGATCTTCGCGCAAGGCGCCGCGCAGCGCCGATGCAAAAGAGCGGGTGTGGATGCCGATCTCGCGATGATTTACGATGCAGCCCTGGCTCTGATGGACAAATTCGATGGGATCTTCAATGGTGATGATGTGGTCTTTGCGGTTGCGGTTGGCCACATCGATGATCGATGCCAACGTCGTGGATTTTCCACTGCCGGTAGGACCCGTCACCAGCACCAGGCCTCTGGGCAGGGTCGCCAGTTTTGATATCACCGGCGGCAGACCGAGCTGCTCGGCGGTCATGATAGTGGTGGGAATTTCTCTGAATACGGCGCCGACGCCGTTTTTCTGCATAAAAAAGTTGGCCCGATAGCGGGCCAGACCGGGAATTTCGTAGCCGAAATCGACATCACCGGTTTCTTCGAAGACCTTGATCTTTTCTTCCGGGGTGATTTCATAGAGCATACCCCGCAGGTCATCGTTGTCCAGAATTTTGTATTTGATCCTTTCAATGTCGCCCCGAATTCTCAGGGAGGGCGGCTGGCTGGCGGTAAGGTGCAAGTCCGAGGCACCCTGCTCGTGCATCAACTTGAAAAACGCATCAATTTTTGCCATCAATTACTCCGGAAGAAGCTGAATTTGTTATTTTCCGACCGGCATCCGCAACCGATCGCAGACAGGGTGACAGCCAATGCGGATCAGGCCTTGTTCTGCTGAAGCAGCTTGATCTTGGAGTCCTCGTCATCCATCGCCTTCATGCCTTCTTTGCTGATTTCCAGCAGCTTGCCGTGCGCTTCGATCACCGAACCGATCTGGACCTCGATCTGCATCCGCTGACGCTTGAGTTCCGCAATATCCTCATGCAGTTGGGCCAGCCGGTTATGGGCCTTGTTGAGGATCTTTTCGGCTTTCACTTCCGCTTCGGCGACGATAAGCTCGGCTGATTTCTGGGCGTTTTCCTTCATCTGTTCGATGACCCGCTGGGAATTGAGCAGCGCACGCTTAAATGCGTCCTCCCGGTTTTTGTAGCCCTGGATCTCGAGCTGCAACCGGCGGAACTCCTCCTTTAAATTTTCGTTTTGCTTCAGCAGGGATTCAAACGCATCGGCCATTTGATCAAGAAACAAATCCACTTCCTGAATGTCGAAGCCGCGGAATCTTGTCTTGAATTTTTGCTGCTGAATATCAAGGGGTGTGAGATGGACCATTTGTCACCTCCTCAGGCGTTGTTCACAGCATCGATTGGGAGAACCTCAGAAGGCTGTTCACAACGAAGATCTGAAGAAAATAAATGATCAGAATCACCACCACCGGCGCGAAATCAATGCCTCCGAAACTCACCGGTAGCCGGGATCGGACCTGATACATGACCGGTTCGGTTACCTTGTAGATAAAGCGGACGATCGGATTGTAGGGATCCGGGCTGACCCATGAAAGTACAGCCCGCGCGATGATGATCCACATGTAAAAGAAGAGAACATAGTGAAGGACATTGGCAACTGCCATCATAAAATAGCCGATGAAATACATGGGTGGTCAAACCCTTTATTTTGACTGGCCGTGTCGAATAGCTGCACCCGGTGTCTGGAATTCGCGTCAAGGTCTTCGAGACCGCAGCGGATATTTATGTTAATATCGACGACGGCGGTGCAAAAGCGTTGACATATCGGGTTTTGGGAAGCTACCTTATCCCGGCAACGGCCAGTTTATGGTCACATTTAAATGTGATATGTTAACACACCTAACCAATATTGTCCAAAGCTAAAAGAAAAACCGGCGGTCGCCGCAAGGGCCGCCAGAAGGACATTCTCTGTGGCTGAATTCGACACCACCATCGGTTTTATCGGCGCCGGCAACATGGGAGAAGCTTTCATCGGCGCGGTGATCCAATCCGGCCTGTTGCCGGCTGCCAAGATCAGCGTCGCCGATGTCGATGTGGGGAGGCTCGATTATCTGAACAAAAAATTCGGCGTCACGGTTCTGCGTGACAACGGTGCGCTTTTCCAAAGCTGCCGCATGGTGGTGCTGGCCGTCAAACCTCAGCACATGCCGGAGGTTCTAAAAGACGTATCCGGTCGGGAGGGCTACCGGTTGCCCGAACGCAAGCTCGTCATTTCCATTGCCGCCGGGTTTCCGATCCGCAAGATGGAGGAGATCCTCTATCCTTCTCTGGATGCGGCAAGTGTCCGGAACCTGCCCATTATCCGGGTTATGCCGAATACACCGGCCCTGGTGCTCAGCGCCGTCTCCGGGATGAGTCCCAATCGCTTTGTCACGGAAGAAGACGCTTGGGCGGCCCGAACCCTGTTGCAAGCGGTCGGCGATGTCATGGAGTTCGAGGAAGAAGCGCTCGATGCCGTCACGGCCCTATCTGGGTCCGGCCCAGCCTACGTATTTTACCTGGTCGAATCAATGACCGAGGCCGGAATTCAGATGGGACTCGAACCTAGTGCGGCGGCTTCGCTGGCGGCCGCTACGCTGAGAGGTTCCGCCAAGCTGCTGGACGCCTCCGGTGAAACGCCCGAAGAATTGCGCCGCAAGGTGACCTCTCCCGGAGGAACGACCGCCGCCGCGATCGATGTTTTCGAAAAAAGGGGATTCAAGTCCATCATCATTGCGGCGATTGCCTCGGCGACCCGCAGGGCGCAGGAACTGAGCGGATAAACCCCGTTGCGAAACGGCTGCGGAGCGCTCCTGGTGGTAATTTTTCACCACACCGCTAAAAGGGCCGAATAACAGTCTACGAAAAAAAACGTTGGATTTTTTCAAGGTGGCCGCCAGCAGGGCTTTGCCAATTATGCTCCCAAACCATTTGCCATCAGACTATCGAAAATGGTCCGCCTTGGGGCTCCGCATTTTTCTGGGCGGCGTCTTCGTGTGGGCCGGGTGGGTCAAGATCGCTGACCCGCAAGGATTTGCCGCTATTATCGGCAACTACCAACTGCTGCCCGGACCGCTGGTTAATCCGCTTGCTGTCCTGCTGCCCTGGGTTGAAGTCCTCTGCGGGGTTTTTCTGATCATCGGCGCCTGGGTCGACGGCAGTCTTTTGATCGTCAACGCTTTGATGGTTGTTTTTATGGCAGCGCTTGTGTCGACCTGGATCCGTGGAATCGATGTCGACTGCGGATGCTTTTCAGTGGCCACGACCGAAAATGGGGCCGATTACCTGACAGATATCGTCCGTGACGCCGTTCTGTTGGCCATTGGATTGTGGCTGTCCTTTCGCCAAGTCAATAGGAAACGCTATTCGTGAAAATTAGATTCCTTGCAATCCTTGTTCTGATGTGGGTCGTTGCTGCCTTGGTGCCACCTGCCGTTGCCGGTGGATTGAAACCGTTGAAGTGGCATAGCTTCGACCAAGGCATGGCGCTCGGCAAAGCTCAGGGGAAAATGGTGTTCGTTTTTTTCTGGGCCGACTGGTGCACTTACTGCCATACCATGGACAGGGAGACGTTTCACAATCAAACTGTCGTGGACCTGCTGGATAAGAATTTTATTGCCGTCAAGGTCGACTCGGACCGCGAACAGAAACTGTCGAGCCATTATAGAGTTCGGGGGTTGCCCGACAATTTGTTTTTCTCGGAAAGCGGGGATGTTTTTGCTCGACGAACCGGTTACATACCGCCCGACACCTTCATCAAGATTCTGCGTAGCGTCGCGGACAGCGGGCCGGGCTCGTAAGCGCCGTTCAGTTCTTACAAGGGGACGTCAAGTGGCCACCGACATGCAGAATGATTTGCAGACTGGGGGACGCAGCCGGAGGCTATGGTCCACTACCAGTACTCCCAATTCCTGGCATAGCGATGCTTCCAGCGCTTGATCAGGCGGACTGTCGTCGACAGCATCACGAAGCCGCTCAAGAAGGCCAGCAAGACGGGCAGCCAAATCATTTCCCGGTAGAGCGTATTTTCCCAGGCAAAATAAACGCCGACAAGAGCAAACAAAAACACCAGCAGCATGGCGAGGATCATCAAGAGGCAGACCGTGCGGGCATCATACCAGGGCGTAATCACCTTGCGATGGACCGGATTCTGATCATAGAGCATATGGGATTCTACAGACTGACAACGAAAAAATCAAGCCGCCGTACCGCACTCCAGAAATTTTCGGTGAAAATAAGAATCCTTTAGATTACGCCGGGTAACCGGGTTTTAATCCCGCTGCGGCGGGACAAAACTCGCGCAAAAGCGAGTCTAAAACCGAACAAGGCTGAGGCTGTTAAATTGAATGCACATTAAACTCCACAATCCCGAGTTCGACCAAAGCCTTCTTGTTGTTCGGTTTAATGCTCGCTAATGCGCTCAAACAGTTGATCACTTTAAAACCCGGTCACCCGGCTCCATGTACAGGTTCACCGAGAACAGCTAACCGCACTCATATTCTCCGGTGGTGCCGAAAGAAGGACAGATGATCAGTAAAATATTCCTGGCGACATGCCTGGTCGGGTTCGTCTTCGCCTGCGCCGCTGCAACCCCGCGACTCTTCCTAAAAGACCGTGACCGCTATGTCGAGGCCGGTCAAATCATTTCTGGGGCCACGGGAGCGCCGGTGACCTTTGACGAGATGCTCGCCGATCTCTCAAGATGCCGGGTCGTTTACGTCGGCGAGATTCACACCGATCCGGCCCACCACGAAATTCAGCTCGAGATCCTCCAGGGCCTCTTAAGGGTCCATCCACGGGTGGCGGTCGGGATGGAAATGTTCGATTTCACCTACCAGATCGTTCTCGATCAATGGTCTGCGGGGCAGTTGACGCAGGAGGCGTTTCTCGAGAAAACCCACTGGTATGCCAATTGGCGCTTCGATTTCACCCTCTACCAACCGATTCTCGAGGTCATCAGGGAAAAGGGTCTCCCGCTTTTCGGGTTGAACATCCCCTTACACATTCCGCCGAAAGTCAGGATCGGCGGCATCGACAGTCTGTTGGGCTGCGACCGGCAGGAGTTGCCTCCCCATATCGACACGTCCAATGACGCCCATCGGGCCTACCTCGAGACGATCTTCAAGGCACACACGTTTCATGGCAAAGCCAATTTCGAACATTTCTACCAGGCCCAGTGTGTATGGGAAGACACCATGGCTGCCTCTATCGTCCGCAACCTGGACGATCGGTTGATGTTGGTGTTGGCCGGCAACGGCCACATCGTCCACAAATTCGGTATTCCGGAACGGGCCTTCAATCTTACGGGAGCTTCTTATCGAACCGTTTATTTGGCCCCCGCCGGGGAGACGGTTGACCTGTCCTACGGCGACTACATTTGGGTGACGCCGCCGGTCGTAAACCACCGGATGCCCTAACCCCGCTCGGCTTTGAAAAGACTTCGGGACCGGAGGACCATTCGGACGCTGTCGATTATGACACCACATCTTGAATTTTCTTGTTGACACCATACAATATATTGCGATATAGTACTCATCATTCGATCTGACCGTTCTTGCGATCGACTATCATATCCCCGGGGATCGCTTTCATTTGAACGCCAGGGTCAATTCCGGAAACCATCATTCCCATTATTTCATCTCGTCATGCCACAAATACTGATGCGGACTGCAGCAGAAGGGGGAATTGTGTTCGAAAAAATCAAAAAACGGGACAACAGGGTTGTTGAATTCGATTCATCCAAAATTACGGCCGCTATTGCCAAAGCTGGCAAAGCCTCGGGCGAATTCGAAGACCGCGAAGCCCGCAAGCTGACCCTGCGCGCTCTGACTCTGGCGCATGAACTGCGGCTCGGTCCGGTGCCCGAGGTTGAGGAGATCCAGGACATCGTCGAGCGCGTTCTGCTCGACTCCCCCTACTACAAGACCGCCAAGGCATACATTATCTATCGCGAGCAACATGCCCAGATTCGCAACATCGCCACGCGTGCGCACATCGACCTGGTGGAGCACTACATCCGCAAGCTCGACTGGAAGGTCAAAGAAAACAGCAACATGAGCTATTCTTTGCAGGGTCTCAACAACTACATATCCTCGGACATCACCAGCGAGTACTGGCTCAACCGCATTTACCCGCCCGAGATAAGGGACGCCCACAAGCGCGGCGATCTTCACGTTCACGACCTTAACCTGCTGTCGGTGTACTGTGTCGGCTGGGACCTGAAGGACCTGCTGCTGAACGGTTTCAAAGGGGTGGAGGGAAAGGTCGAAAGTGGACCGCCTAAGCATCTGCGGTCCGCCTTGGGGCAGATCGTCAATTTTTTCTACACCCTTCAGGGCGAAGCCGCCGGCGCTCAAGCGCTATCGAATTTCGACACGCTGCTGGCGCCCTTCGTTCGTTTCGACAACCTGTCCTACCGTGACGTCAAACAAGCTCTGCAGGAGTTTGTTTTCAACATCAACATCCCGACGCGGGTCGGGTTCCAGACCCCCTTCACCAACATCACCCTGGACCTGTATGTGCCGAAAAACCTGGCGGATCATCCGGTGATCCTTGCCGGCCGACACCGTGAAGAGACCTATGGGGATTTTCAACCCGAAATGGACCTCATCAACCGGGCCTTCGCCGAGGTGATGATGGAAGGTGATGCCAGAGGCCGCGTGTTCACCTTTCCGATCCCGACATACAACATCACCGCGGATTTCGACTGGGACAACCCCAACCTGGAACCGATCTGGAAAATGACGGGCAAGTACGGCATTCCGTATTTTTCCAACTTCGTCAACTCGGACATGTCTCCGGATGACGCGCGTTCAATGTGCTGCCGACTGCGGCTGGACAACCGCGAGCTGCTCAAAAGAGGCGGCGGTCTTTTCGGTGCGAATCCGCTGACGGGCTCGATCGGCGTGGTGACCATCAATCTGCCCCGCCTCGGTTACACGGCCGACAATGAAGCGGATTTCTTCGACCGCTTGCGAAACGTTCTGCAGCTGGCCGTAGAAAGCCTCAGGATCAAGCGCAAGATTCTCGAGCGTTTTACCGAAAACAATCTGTATCCTTACACCAAGTTCTATCTGCGTGATGTTAAGAATGCCAGCGGTCTCTACTGGAAAAACCACTTTTCGACCGTCGGTGTCGTCGGGATGAACGAGGCCTGTCTGAACTTTTTCGGTCAGGACATTGCGACGGCGGACGGCCAGGTCTTCTCTCTGAAGGTAATGGATTTTATCCGCGACCGTATGGCCGAGATCCAGGAAGAAACCGGTGATATTTTCAACCTGGAGGCCACGCCGGCTGAAGGGACTTCCTACCGGCTGGCGATGCTGGACAAGAAAATGTACCCGGAAATTATCTGCGCTAACGAAGCCGATTTTCACAGCGACGCGGTGCCTTACTATACCAATTCCACCCAGTTGCCGGTCAACTATACGGACGACCTGTTTGAAACCCTGCGGCTGCAGGACGATCTTCAGACCCGCTATACCGGCGGCACCGTCCTGCACATCTACCTAGCGGAGCAGGTCGCGGACACGGTGGTGCTCAAACGGTTGATTCGCAAGATCGCCGGAAGTTACCGTCTGCCGTATTACACTCTCACGCCGACTTTCAGCGTCTGCCCCTCGCACGGATATCTGAACGGCCGGCAGGATGTCTGCCCATCGTGCGACGCGGCCACCGAGGTCTATTCACGGGTGGTCGGGTACCTGAGGCCGATCAAACAGTGGAATGATGGCAAACAGGCCGAATTTCGCCGCCGTAAAACTTTCCATACCGAACTGCCGGAAAGCGTGGAACCGATCAGGGCCCGGGTGCCGTCCTCGACAGCAAGGGTCGTTGTCGAAAACTGCAACCCGGTGGACTGCGGCCATCATTTGACGGCGTGATTGACGCCGACCTGTCCCGAAGCAGGCGGGGAATTGCGGAAAAGGGCCATTTATGGACGGAAACTGGCTGGCGGGTGCGTCATGGCCATAGGCGGGGTGCAGAAAAATTCGTTTATCGATTTTCCCGGTCGAATCAGTTGTGTGCTGTTTCTGAGCGGGTGCAATTTCCATTGCCCTTACTGCCACAATCCGGAACTCGCGCGCGGGGTTCCGGCCGCTGAGCCCCCCTTCACCCCGGATCAGTTTTACGCCTTCCTCGAGGCGCGCCGCTCGCTTCTGGAGGGAGTGGTCATCTCCGGAGGCGAGCCCACCCTTCAGGCCGATCTTCCTGCGGTGTGCGCAGCCGTCAAAAACCTCGGTTTTCCAATCAAGCTGGATACCAACGGCAGTCGGCCCCACGTCCTCCGCCACCTGGTGGCAGAGGGGTTGGTCGATTACGTGGCGATGGACATCAAGACCGACATCCGGCATTATGCCCCCGTGTTTCAGAGTGAAGACGGGCCGGAGAGCCTAAAAGAGAGCATCCGCATCATCATGGCCTCGGCCCCGGACTACGAATTCAGAACCACCTGTGTCAGACCGATCATCGATGAAGCCGTCATTGGTGCCATCGCGCGCTCGATCGAAGGCGCAGATCGATATGTGCTGCAACCCTTTCAGAGTCAACGCCTCTTGAACCCCTCTTTTTTTCAACTTACCGAGCCGGCCTTCACAAGCGCACAAATGCACCGGATGAAAACGGTGGCGCAACGGTGGGTCAAGAACTGTACGGTCCGGTAATCACGACTTTCGTTTTTTCCCTGAATGTGCTAACGGTCGACAGGTTGCTTATCTCTCGTCCATTGAGAAACAACCGGCAGTCGATTCAGTCCCGTCCCGCTCTGGAGCGCAGTCAATGACCGACATTTCATCCTGGAAAATCGTTCTGATCGACGATGAGGAGGATATCCGCGATGTCATGACGGTTGCATTGTCAGACGCCGGTTACAATGTGCTCACGGCAGCGGATGGTGTCACCGGAATCCAGAGGTGTGAAACATTCTCGCCGCAGATCGTGATCACCGATATTCGCATGCCCGGCTTGGACGGCCTGCAGGTGCTCGAATCCCTGAAAAAGAGGTTCCCGGACATTGAGGTGATCGTGGCGACCGCATTCGGCGAGATGGAGCTGGCCATACGGGCCCTCCAACTCGACGCCTCGGATTTCATCACCAAACCGATCAACGACGAGGCCCTGCATTTGGCCCTGAAGCGGGCCCGTGAGCGTTACACGTCCCGCAAACAGCTGGCCGATTACACCGACCTGCTGGAGAAAGAAAAGGCCGAGACCAGCCAACAACTCGTCAGAACCATCACCTTCCAGAGAAACCTGATCGAAAGCTCCATGGACGGCATCCTGGCTTGCGACCGGAGCGGGCTGGTGGTCACCTTCAACCGCAGCATGGAATCGATTTCGGGATACGGCCGGGAAGGGGTGATCGGCCGCATGCCCCTGGCACGACTCTTTCCGGAAGGAGAGGAGGGCCAGATACGGAAAGCGCTATTGGGCAATGCCTACGGCGGAAAGAACCGGCTCACCCTATACGAAACCACACTGCTCGGTGCCGCCGAACGCACCATCCCGGTTCAGGTTTCGGCCGCGGTGCTGTTGGATCAGGGACAAGAAGACGGTCTGGTCTGCTTCATCAGGGATCTGCGTGAGATCCGCAAACTCGAGCGCGAGATTGCCGATCAGGCCCGCATCCTCCACCAGGACAAGATGATGTCTTTGGGGCGGCTGGCGGCCAGTGTGGTGCACGAAATCAACAATCCCCTTTCGGGAATTCTAAACTACATCCGGCTGATGATTCGCATCACCGACCGTGGTCCGCTGGACGCCGAGCATCGCGAAAAGTTCCAGCGTTATCTGGCAATCGTCGAAAACGAGACCGGCCGCTGCTCCCAGATCATCTCCAGCCTGCTGACCTTTTCGCGTAAGTCTCCTCCGGCCTTCACCACTGTTAATCCGGCCGAGCTGCTCGACCGCTGCGTTATTCTGAGCCAGCACAAACTCGAATTGAGCGACATCCGGCTTGCCGTCGAGGTATCTCCAGGACTGCCGGCGATTATAGGGGATTACAACCAGCTGCAGCAATGCATCATCAATCTGATCTTCAATGCCATTGATGCCATGCCGGAAGGCGGCCGTCTCGATTTGACGGCCGGCACCGATTCAGATAAAAAAATGGTGAGGATTGCGGTCAGAGATAGCGGCCAAGGAATTGCGCCCGAAAACAAGGCGCACATTTTCGAGCCGTTTTTCACAACCAAGAAAGAAGGCTACGGCGTCGGACTCGGCCTTGCAACGGTTTTCGGAATCGTCGAGCACCACAAGGGAACCATCACCTTCGAGAGTAAAAAGGGGGTTGGGACCGCCTTTACCATCCACCTGCCGTATGCGGGTCAGGTGACATGATGTCATTTAATCGGAGGTTGCCGGTTCCTTCGCGTTGATTTTTAATTTTTCGCTATCAGCCGCCGAACACCCGCTGACAATCCCGCCATAGGCGGGACCCGGTGGAAAAAATAATTTATGACTGGACACGATTCAACCGATGGCTTGAACATGAAATCAACCAAACCAAGCGGCGCCACCATCCGTTGCGACCAATGGCTTCAGCTGCTCGACGAGCTGAACATCGGGGCTTTCACGGTCGATTGCGACCACTGGATTACCGCCATGAACTACAGCGCCCAGGCGTTGATGGGCCTTCGCGAGAACGAGGTCATGGGGCAGGATTGTCGGGAAGTGTTCACCGGCGTTCCGTGCATGGTGCAGTGTCTGCTCAGACGAAACGGAGATCCAGCCACCGATGAACCTGATGTGGAGATATTAAACGAAGAGCAAACCAAACGCCTTCTGACCCGGCTGGCAACCCCTATCTATGATGAAGAACGCAACATCGTCGGTTGCCTGACGATTCTTCAGGACCACACACCGATTGCCGATCTGGTCAACCGGATTCATTATGAAGAACGCAGCCTGAAACTCATACTGGACAATCTGGATGTCGGTATTTTCACCGTCAATCGTGGCGGTTATGTCACTTTTTTTAACCGCGAGGCCGAGAAAATCTCCGGTTTCGACCGGCGGCAGGTCATTGGAAATCCGTGCACGGCTGTATTCGAAGGGGCGGCGGCCCAGGATGAGTGCCTGTTGAAGGAATCTATTGCTGACGGTTCCAGCCGCAGCAGCCGGCACGGGAGAATGACCACCAAAAACGGCGAGACGATTCCGATCCGGGCCAACTATTTGGCACTGCGCAATGAGAAGGGCACCATCATCGGCGGGCTGGCAACATTTCATGATCTCACGCTCGTCAGACAACTCGATCAAGCCATCAGGGAGCGCTACACCTTCCAGGACATGATCGGAAAAGACCCGGCCATGCAGCGAATCTTCGAGACCGTCGGTGTGGTGGCGGCCACCGATGCCACCATTCTCATCGAGGGGTCGACCGGTACCGGCAAGGATCTTCTGGCAAAGGTCATTCATTCCGTCAGTCGGCGTGCTCTCAAACCGTTTGTGAAGGTGAACTGCGCCGCTATCCCCGACAACCTGCTCGAATCGGAGATGTTCGGCTATGTGAAAGGGGCTTTTACCGGTGCGGAGCGGGACAAACCCGGGCGATTCAATGAAGCCGACGGCGGGACGATTTTCCTGGACGAAATCGGCGATCTGCCGCTGGCGCTTCAGGCCAAACTGCTGCGGGTACTGGAGGACAGAGAATTTTATCCGCTCGGCAGCCGCCATACTCAGAAAGTCAATGTGCGGATCATCTCGGCATCCAACCGGAACCTCGAGGCGCTGGTCGCCGAGAGACTGTTTCGTGAGGATCTCTTTTATCGACTCAATGTGTTTCGAATCGAAATGCCGGATCTCAAAGACCGCAGCAACGACCTGCCCTTGCTGATCCACCATATTCTGCGAAAAATGGCCGCCATCCGGGATAACCGCCATGTCGGCATCTCCGAAGACGCCATGCAGATTCTGCTTAACTACTCCTATCCAGGCAACGTTCGGGAGCTCGAAAATATCCTCGAACACGCCCTGATTATATGCCGCGAGGAGTCCATCGAGCCTGGACACCTGCCCGATTACCTCCGGTATCGCAGGCCCAATTTATTGAAAGATCGGCTGCCGGATTCTTCGGCTGAAGAAGCGGCGAGCCTGAGTGAGCGGGAGCACCTCCTGGCGGTGCTCAGGAAACACGGTTGGAACCGCAGTAAAGCCGCCCGTGAGCTGGGCATCGACCGCACGACCCTGTGGCGCAAGATTAAAAAATTTGATCTTCGTCCTGCCTGAGGCCACAAGATTCCTTATTGAGAGACTTGCCGAGCAACCGCGTTACGGTTCGCTACTGCCCCCCAGCCCCGTAAATTTTTATCTCATTGGGTGTTGCCATTGGCAACGCTTTTAACCATTAGAAATTAATATATTTTTTCAATATGACCGGCAATCCATCTGGTTCGGTGTAGCCAATGGCATCACCCAAAACACCGGTTTCCGGGCAGTCACTTCCTTACTTCCACCTCCTTTTTTTCTTATTGATCATGATTCCAGAAGGTTGTGAGTTTTACTGCTGCGTCTGGCATCCCGGTTGCAGTAGAAACGGTTAAGCTATGAGTTTGGTAACCCATGGCAGATCGATCCAACCTGCAAGGAGGTGATCACAATGGAGGCGACCTTCGGAAAGAGGAGAAGATCTTTTACCCGCGACGCGAGGCTCTGTCGCTACGTTCTCAACGGTACCATCGACATGCCCAAACTGTGTCTGCGGCAGTACGACTGTTCGCGGTGTGCCTTCGACCAGTGGCTCGATGACACCGAAACCGAGAGGACCATCTTGAAACGGCCTATGCGCCGAGAATTTCCTTACGCTGCCGCTTGAAATGTAAGTAGCGCTTCGATACTCGGCGCGATGCTCTCTATCGGGATCATTTCTGATGTAACACCGCGCGGCATCGGCCACTGCCCGCCAGCGGATTCGGTTGTACGCCGGCCTCTGCTGAATCACTGCCGGCTGAGATACGGCAATCGACTAAATCGGCCAACACGAACCGACCAGGCGAGTCGGAGAATAAGGGCGCACCGATCGAGGTTCTCTCCCGGCGGCGGCGTTTGACCGAAAGGAGGAGTAATAATGAAAAAGCAAACCAGTTTGAAATCCGCAATGGCAACCCATTCGAGGCCGCGCCGGATCGAAGGGTTCGAGGTGTTGGAAAACGAGTGCATCTGGATGAAGGCGGGTGTTATCAACTACCGGCTCTGCGACCACGCTTACGACTGCAACAATTGCCCTTTCGACACGGGTATGCGCAAGGCGATGGGGATGGATGACAACGACGATTCAAAGAAAATCGCTCCCCGTTGGGTGCGCTA
>JBATHN010001008.1:0-3278 GCA_049666885.1 Desulfobacterales bacterium | reverse complement strand
TCGTATTTTTTGATGACCCGGTTTAAGTGCACGTAAATGAAGTTCTGCCCGGGGGTCGTACCCCAGTGCCCCAGCAGCATGTGCTTCACGTCCGCGAGCGTCAGTGGCCGCTTCAGCAGCGGATTGTCGTAAAGGTAAATCTGGCCGACCGACAGGTAGTTGGCCGCCCGCCAGTAGGCATCCATCCGGTGGAGCAGTTCCGGGGAAAGAGTTTTTGTCTGCATGGTTCACTTCTCCTTTTTCGTAACCGTTCACAGGGTTGCAAAGTCCGATGCGCTTCAAACCACCTAATTGTAAGCGTTTACAGCGTGCCGCAGATGCAAGGCGTCGGGCGCGCAGACGTATTTTTGTACTTCAAGTGCCCGGCAACAAAGCAGATGTGGTGCCCTGTGAACGCTTACCCTTTTTCTATTCAAGAACGAGTACGCGGCAATCCGTCTTGGCGATTTACTCTCAGACCTTGATCCAGTGCAATGCCTCTTCGCGTTCGCCCGGGGAGAAATTTCTTATCTCACCGCTGACGACCATAGCAGCGAGCTTCAACCCCCACTCAACCCATCTGGGGCCGCCTATCACGCCCATCTTTTCAAAATCGTTTCTGTGCGCAAGCCCAAAGCGGGCGTCGTCCCACAACGCCGCAGCTTCCCATCCGTGGAAATCATCACCCATATCCAGTAGAAGCCGCGCCTTGCCATGTCCACGGATAATCGACTCCAGACGTGGAATGAGAACATCCTTATAGTCCTGATCGGTTAACTTGCCTACCGCCCTGAAAACAAGAATATTTCCCTTACTTTCCGGCAACACTTTAATCATGGTATTCTCCTTTCAGGTTCCTCGCTGTATCGCACCAAGGTCACTGTTTCATCTTGAAGCTGCTTTGTGTAGATCGCGTTGGGAATCCTTTCCATTCCGATACCTCCGTCTCCTTCACCCTGCCAGCCAGCCTCCCGTCGTCATAACAATTGCCATTACGATCATCGTGGTGGCCATGATGATGACCCCTCTTATCTACTAACCATGTTTAACGTGCAGCGGTCGACCGTGTGTGCGGCCGCCTTCATGCGGCTGTATCAAAGGCTGCTGGACGGTCTTGAGAAACGTTTCATGACGTTGCGTCTGCATGCCGAAGTGATGATATACGCGGATCTTGGCCCAGTCCGTCAGAAAAGCCCAGGTAATGGAGTAGCCCCAGATCAACGCGATTTGCGGCCAGGAGATCGGCGAGATGATGCCGAAACCATAGGCGGCCAATAAGGTCCCCAGCAGTTTGGTGCCCATGGCCGACCAGATCATGATCGGGGCCGGATAGGGCTTTTTGAGAAAAAACTGCTTGCTGCGGGAGACAAACAGCGTCAGATGCCCGGCAACGGCCATTTTAAGGAAAATATAGGTCTGAACCTCGGGAATGCCCAGATGGAGCCATTTGAGGGCCAGGTACAGCATCAGAAAGCTGCCGGCAACCCCCGTTAAGCCCATCACCGTGGAGACGGCGATGATCCGGTGCATGTTCCAGCGCACCGGCTGGGGATCCAGCCAGGTGCGGTCGTAGGCGATAGTCATGATGGGTACATCGTTGAGGAAGGCCAGCAGGATGATCATGATGGCGGTGATGGGGTAGAAGTTGAAGACAACCATCGCCAGAACGACGAAGATCATGATGCGGATGGTCTCCGTGATGCGGTAAATGGCGTAACTGTTCATGCGCTCGAAGATCCGGCGCGCCTCTTCGACCGCGTTGATAATGACCGACAACCCCGGTGCCGTAAGGATCAGATTTGCAGCGGCGCGGGCGGCATCGGTGGCGCCGCTGACGGCCACACCCATATCGGCCTGTTTGAGGGCCGGGGCATCGTTGACACCGTCGCCGGTCATTCCGACGATGTGGCCTCTGGCTTGCAGGGCCTTGACGATGCCGAATTTGTGCTCGGGGAAGACCTGGGCGAAGCCGTCGGCCTTTTCCACCTGCTCAGCCGTATCGGTGGCCATTTCGCCTTTTTCGCCGCCGATTTTAAGCAGTTTCTCCGCAGCGTAAAGGTTTTTTCCGAGTCCCAGCTGTCCGGCAATCTCGCGGGCGATGGCGAGGTTGTCGCCGGTTACCATCTTGACCTGAATGCCGTGAGCCTGAGCCTGGGCGATGGTCTCCGCGGAGTCTTCGCGGGGCGGATCGTAGAGGGGCAGAATGCCTAGAAAACGCCACGACCCGTCATCGTTTGAACGGGCTACGCCGAGGGTGCGATCGCCCTTGGCGGCGAAATCGTTGATCACTTGGTCGGCCTTTGTCTTGGTGTCCTGGTTGACCCGTGCGAGTTCCAGAATCACCTGGGGCGCACCCTTGGTGACCTTGAAGGTTTGCCCCTGGCGGTCCCGGATGACGGCTTCGGTGCGTTTGCCGACCGGATCAAAGGGCACGAATTTGACTTGCTCGTACGTCTTGAGGACGGCTTGATCCTGAAGTCCGCCCATCACTGCCAGATCGATGCTGTCCCGGTCCTCGGCCTTGGACGCCAGTGCGCCGGCCAGAATGAGGTTTTGGGCGTTCTCGGCCTCGAAGACCGCGGGTTCACCTAAAGTGAGCTGGTTTTGGGTCAGGGTTCCAGTTTTATCGGAACACAGGATGTCCATCCCGGCCATTTCCTCGATGGACTCCAGACGCGAGACGATTGCTTTCATTTTGGAGAGCGCCAGGGCACCCACGGCCATCGTGATGGAAAGTACGGCCGGCATCGCCACCGGTATGGAGGCCACGGTCAGGATGAGGGCGAATTGGACTAGTTCCAGCAGCGGCGTGCCCCGGAACAATTGGACGAGGATGAGCACCGCCACCAGTCCCAGGCTGAGATAGATCAGGTGGTCGCCGATCTGCAGCACGGCCTTCTGGAAGTGCGAGACGGACTTGGCACCGGCGACCAGTTTGGCGGTTTTGCCGAAGTAAGTGCTGCCGCCGGTCGCCGTTACCAGGGCGACCATCTCGCCCTGTTTGGCCACCGAACCCGAGAAGACAACCTCTCCGCTCTGCTTGCTGACCGGTAAAGACTCACCCGTGAGGGCCGACTGGTCCACGCTCAGATAGTCGCCCTCCATCAGTTTGGCATCGGCGGGGATGATGTCTCCCAGTCGCAGGCGCACGATATCACCCGGAACCAGCTCTTTGGCGTCGATTTCCTGCCAGTTGCCGTCCCGCAGGACCCGGCTCTTGAGTGCCAGTTTCTTCTTGAGGGCCTCCACCGCGTTGCCGGCCTGGTATTCCTGCCAGAAGCCGACCACGGCGTTGAACA
>JBATHN010001007.1:0-2868 GCA_049666885.1 Desulfobacterales bacterium | reverse complement strand
GCTTCATTGTGTTTATAAATTGATATAGGGCTGAATAACCACGGGTTTGTGGATGGCCGCAACTTCCTATGGAGACGCCGGGTTGCTTGCAGGGTTTGACAAGATAGTCGAAGAACGGATTCGTGATGCGCTGCGGCGCGGGATGTTCAATAACCTCGAGGGTGCCGGCAAACCGCTCAAACCGGACGAGTTCGCCAACGTTCCGGAAGAACTGCGCATGGCCTACAAGATCCTGAAAAATGCCGACATGCTCCCCCCTGAAATAGAACTCAAAAAAGAAATCATTCAGACCGAAGACCTTTTGCGCGGTATGGGCGATACGGTCGAAAAATACCGGACCATTAAAAAACTCAACTTCCTGATCCTGAAGCTGAACAGCATGCGCAGCGGATCGATCGAGTTTGAGATCCCCCAGCACTACGAGAAAAAAATGATCGACCGGCTCGAGGCGGCCAAGCCGGGCACTAAACGCTGAGCCTGCAGTCGGTCCCAGAGGAAGGAAAGCGCCATGAAAAAACTGACCGTGGCCCTGCTGTCCGGAGGCATATCTTCGGAAAGAGAGGTGTCCCTGAACAGCGGCAAACAGGTCTTTGCGGCCCTCGACAAGGAAAAGTACACTATCCTCCGCTATGACCCGAAAACAGATCTGCAGCGTCTCGTCGCCGATGCCCCGAAGATCGATGCCGCCCTGATCATCCTGCATGGCCCATTCGGCGAAGACGGCACGGTCCAGGGACTGCTCGACCTGCTGGACATTCCTTACCAGGGTTCCGGGGTACTGGGCAGCGCCGTCGCCATGAACAAACTGATGTCCAAGCAACTGTATCAGCAGGTGGGGTTGCCGGTGCCCTCTTATCTGGCGCTCAAACGCTCGGATACGGTCGATCCCGCCGGCATCTCCGCGCGGCTGGGTCTGCCGGTGGTGATCAAACCGGTTCAAGGCGGCTCGAGTGTCGGCATGTCGATCGTCCGGTCGGAAAAAGACCTGCCGGGCGCGATCCAAAAAGCGTTCGACTACGACACTGCGGTACTCGTCGAGGCTTACATCGACGGAATCGAGATCACTGGAGGCGTGCTGGGTAACAGCGATCCCGAGGCCTTGCCGCTGATTGAAATCATTCCCGACAAGAACCACGAGTTTTTCGACTACGAAGCGAAATACACCGCCGGTGTCACCCAGGAGATCTGTCCGGCCCGCATCGACGCGGCCTTGACCGAAAAAGCCCGTACCTACGCGGTGATGGCCCACGAGGTCCTCGGCTGCAGGGGCTACAGCCGGACGGACCTGATGCTGAAAGGCCGCGATCTCTTCGTGCTCGAAACCAACACGATTCCGGGTATGACGGCCACCAGCCTCTTTCCACAGGCCGCCGCCGCCGCCGGTTTGCCGTTCGGTCAGCTCCTGGACCGATTGATCGAACTGAGTCTTGAGGGCCGCTAAGCGTTCACAGGGCACCGCATCTGCTAGGCACTTGAAGTACAAAAGTAAGTCTGCGCGCCCGACGCCTTGCATCTGCGGAACCCTGTAAACGCTTACAATTAGGTGGTTTGGAGCGCATCGGACTTTGCAACCCTGTGAACGGTTACAAAAAATCATTTCGCCATCTTGGGCGCTGCGGCTCCCGACCGGCAAGGCGTGAAAACTCGGCTTGGCCATCTATTCCGAGCCTTCGTAAGACAGTCGGAAGGGATGCTTCGCCGTCAAAAAGGCGATCGCCTTTTTGAGTGAGCCCGAAGACGGCGGCGATCCGGAAATCCTTGGCGAATGTAAAGGCTTAACCAAAAACAGCGGCTGAGAATGCAATGATCGTCAGGGGCAGCAGGCAACTCTCAGAGCTCTACGACCGGCTCGCACCCGGCGATATCTACATCGGTAAAATCCCCGGCGGTCCCCTGAGGTACACCCGCCTGATCGACCTCATGGAAAGGGGTGTTGACTGTTTGCCGACGCCTCTGGCGCAGACCCTAAATGCGTCAAAGGCGGCCCAGGCCGCTATTCTCAATGAATGGATGCTGCCTCTCACGCGGGTGATCCGGCGCCGGGCAGACCTGATTGCGGCCATCGGCGTCTACCAAAGGCAGGGTGTCGGTCCCGTGGTGACCAAAGAAGACCGCTTGCATTGCGGTCACGGTGTGCGGTACTGGGAGAACATCGAGGTTCTCTACAGCATGGCAGCCTTTGACAAGTCCTCTTTTCCTTTCGTGCTGCAGCCTTTTCTGCAGCATTTCAACGATGTGCGTGTTATCGTCGTGGGCGACTTCGTCGAGGCATACAGCCGGCACAATCCGGACAACTTTCGCATGAATCTCGCCGCCGGCGGCACGAGCCGACCTTTTTTGACCGACACGGACCAGCAGCTGTTTTGCCGGTTGGTTATGGAACGGGCCCGGTTTCCTTATGCCCATCTGGACCTGCAGCTGCTCGAAGACGGTCGGTGTTATCTTGCTGAAATGGCTCTCGAGGGTGGCATCAAGGGAGCGCAGATCGACCGCCGGTCTCTGGTTAGGATGAAATCGGAGTTGCTCGAAAGGCGGGCGCGTCACATACTCGACAGCAAGGGGTCAACGCCGGTTTTGCACGCAATGGACACGAAATCCTTAGACTGATGGAGGCAGATTTTGAAAACTGAGCAGAGCGGTGCAGGAGAAAAGGCCCGGCCGCAGGTCGGCATCGTCATGGGGAGCGATTCGGATCTGGGTGTCATGGAAGAAACGGCAGCGATCCTGCGCAATTTCGGCATCGCCTTCGAAATAACCGTGGCCTCGGCCCATCGGACCCCCCGGCGCGCGGCCGAGTTTGCCAAGTCTGCCAGGGACCGGGGGATCAAGGTGATCATAGCCGGTGCCGGGCACGCCGCGCATCTGGCC
>JBATHN010001006.1:0-2757 GCA_049666885.1 Desulfobacterales bacterium | reverse complement strand
CCTCGCCGCAAACCCTTGTGCGGCCTTGCCCAGCGAAAAAAATCCTCATTTATGAATTGGACACTCAATAGTGCCTAAAAAGATCGCGGATGGGCACTAACTATCTGAAATCACGACAAAGGCGTCGTTACGGTCTGGCTAAATCAAGAAAAGCCGTCAGATGACAGGTATCTATGCGCCAACCAAAAGCCTTAACTGCATTGAGAAACGTGATGAGGACGATCTGTCCTTTAAAAACCAATAGGCCTCACGGCTACGAGCCTTAACTATTGCCCATCAACGGTTTTATTAAGTGCACTGGTAAGTTTCCGATCCAGAAATGTGCAATTTTCTGCAAGTTCAAGGAAATCAGCGGCATTGCGCGGAGGCGTACTCGTGTACGCCGCACAAGCGATTCCGCCGATTGACGCCGACCTGTCCCGAAGCAGGCGGGGAATTGCGGAAAAGGGCCATTTATGGATGGAAACTAACTTAGTGCCTCACCGAGAGCGCTCAGAGCTTCGTTCCCGTACTCGTCGCTTTTTTCCACGAAATCGTCATCAAGCCGCCGCTGGAAAAGGGGAGCGCCCTGAAACATAGCCGCCCACTCCCTCACGGATTTGATGGTCTTTACGGTCTTCACCTCGAAATCCGTCCACGCCCGAACACTTTCTTCCGACCGGAAGAGGTTCATGCGCGCTCATGTGTAGGCCCAGCTCGGTTGGCCCCACTGGTCGAGGGAAGTACAAGAATAGCCGATAGCCTCCTTAGGGCTGACTTCGAGAACTTCTGATCCTCGCATCCGCACGCGAATACGGTCTCCGCTATGCAGACACCTGGTGTCGATTTTGATTTCCTTACCGGGGAAAAGATGGCTCACGGCCATCGCTTCGAGTCCTCACTGGCCATACCATTTCTGAACGCCGTCTACGCTGATAAGGTTATGGTTCGGAAGACTGGAGAAAGGCGCCCAAGACCCAATGTAGTCAGTATCCGGTGTCATCCACGCAAAAAGAAACGGGCTTTCAGCCGTGGTCTCCCGGATGATGTGCCGCGCTTTTTCCGGCACGATGTCCAATGCCACGGCAAGCTCCGTGTAGTGCGGCGCTCTGCCGGTCTCTATGAAATGACGCAAAACACTCTGGTGAACCTTTTGTCGTTCCTCTGAACTTGCCATGGCTATCTCCTCTCTAAGGGTCCTATCTTACGGTAAATGTAACGACATCCATGATGCTTTTAAATTCAGCCGTGCTGGCCTTCGTACAATACGTGGAATAATTGAGATTAAGTGCGGTGGAGAGCATACGCGATGATGAACGCAGCAAAAAACGACAGGTCAGCTATAAGTGGAGCTTGAGATAAAGAGTTTTAATGCTATGTGATAAGAATTGTCAAGTTTTTAGGGTGTTGATTGAAAATTGATTATGCTTGCAGAGAATGGTCATTACCATCTTATTAGAAATCTTACCGCCGTTAAAAGTTAATGATGGGTTATGATACCGTATTGGAGTACCTGTTCTCCATAATCGGATTTAAAACGCCAAATACCTGATATATAATCAATGAAACCCTATACGCCTGGATTCTAAACTGATATACCAAAGCATAGTCAACCGATGAGAAAGAGCGGTACCGCAATGCAGCTTAACCCAATGTTCGTTCTTAATCGGCCATTCCATATGCCGCTGATAAAGGAACTCGTGCCGCCTTGAGAAATGCTTTGGCGGATATCCGGAGCTTTTTCATGGCCGTGCCGTTTTACGATCAGAGCTGCTAAACCCGCTACTCTCTAAATTAGTTACACTAGTACCCATCCACAGTTTCATTAAGGGCACTGATTAGTTTCCGATTTAGAAATGCGCAATTTTCTGCAAGTTCAAGGATATCAAGGAATTGCGCGGAGGCGTACTGTTGTACGCCGCACAAGCGATTCCGCTGATTGACGCCGACCTGTCCCGAAGCAGGCGGGGAGTTGCAGAAAAGGGCCATTTATGGACGGAAACTACACTAACTTTTGCTAAGAGGTAACTCATGAAACGCACCCCCCAAAGCCAAGCTCCAGCCGACGCCGACGCTCGCAGGGCCATAAAACCCGTGATCTGCTACCCGGTTGATACACTTCCCGTGCCGAACATGGCCACTTATGCCGCCGCTCGCAAAACGATGGAATTGACGGATGAAGTGACCGTGCCGCCTCGTGATGCCCAAACCTTTCGCGTTCCTTCAGGGAATTTTTTCCGGATCGTCAGCGTTGATGGCCCGCAGGTGGGCGATTTAAATCTCTGGTCGACGGATGATCTTTCAGAATGGTTTTACAGCGGTAAAACCCGCGCGCTGCACGGTACCCACCTGAGTACCGGTGACCGGATGTGGAGCAGTTTTCCCTATATGCGACCGATGGCAACGATCACCTACGACACACTCGATTGGTATGGTTTCGATGCTGATGGCGGCGGGGTGCATGACGTGATCGGCACGCGCTGTGATCCTTATACAAACCGGTTGCTGAGCGGTCAGGACTATCACCATTGCTGCCATTCAAACTTGACCCGCGCATTGGCCTATGAAACGGGGCTACCCCTGCATAAGGCCGAAGCACACGTGCATGATGTCCTCAACGTCTTCATGTGCACTGGTTTCACCCATGAAAAGCATCAGTATTTCATGAAGGCAAGCCCGGTGCGGCCCGGCGATTACCTCGAATTCTTCGCCGAAATCGACTTATTGGGCGCGCTCTCGACATGCCCCGGCGGCGATTGCAGCACGGAGCATTCCAGC
>JBATHN010001005.1:0-1855 GCA_049666885.1 Desulfobacterales bacterium | reverse complement strand
CTGCGGCTCCAATGAGCGTAGCGAATGGGCGGTGAATCCGACTCTTGGAAAAAAACACTCAAGAGGTGCAATCATGGCAGAGAACGTCAGAGCCCACGTCATTATCACCGGAATCGTTCAGGGGGTTTTCTTCAGGGTCGAAACCCAGCGGGCCGCCCAAAGATATGGTGTCAACGGCTGGGTGAGGAACAAACGCGACGGCACGGTCGAGGCGGTCATTGAAGGCGAGCGGCACAAGGTCGAAACCATGTTGGACTGGTGCCGGGAGGGGCCGCCCCGGGCGGGTGTGCACAAAGTGGATGTCGAGTGGGAAAAATATACCGGGGAAATGGCCGATTTTCGCGTGACCCACTGATGAGGGGTTTAGGGTTTGGGTCAAAGGTTCACCGTTTACCGTTCCCCGTTCAGGGTTGAAGGATAGAAGCGATATAGGTTCAAAGGTTCCCCGTTTAGGGTTGAAGGATTGGAGTCCTTCCTTAAACGCTGAACGCTGAACCCCTGTAGTTAAGCAAAAAGTGCCTCGACAAACTGGTGTGGATCGAAAATCTGCAGGTCTTCTACCGTCTCTCCCACCCCGACATACTGCAGCGGAATGTTCAATCTGTCGTGGATACTGATCACGATACCGCCTTTGGCGGTGCCGTCCAGTTTTGTCAGGGCAATGCCGGTGACCCCTAAGGCCTCGTTGAACAGCTTGGCCTGTGACAGCGCGTTCTGACCGGTGGTGGCATCGAGGACCAGCAGCACCTCGTGGGGAGCATCCGGCATAATTTTGGCGATCGACCGTTTTATTTTCTTGAGTTCTTCCATCAGGTTGATCTTGGTGTGTAGCCGTCCGGCGGTGTCCACCAGGACGACATCGGCGTCGCGGGCACGCGCCGCTTCGATACCGTCGTAGGCGACGGCCGCCGGGTCCGCGCCATCCTTGTGCCGAACGAAATCCGCTCCCGATCTTTCGGCCCATATGGCGAGCTGCTCAACGGCGGCCGCACGAAACGTGTCGGCTGCGGCAATCAGGACCCTTTTTTTCTCTCCAAGGAAACGGGCGGCCAGTTTTCCGATGGTCGTGGTCTTGCCGACACCGTTGACACCGACGACCATTATGACACGCGGTCTGGACCCACTGGTTTCGCAAATTTGTGATTTTTCCACCAAAAGGTCGAGGATCTCTTCTCGCAACACCTTCTTTAGAGCTGCTGCATCCCCTATCCGCGAGGATTTGCTCGAGACGCGCTGCATCAGGTCCGTGGCGGTTTGAACACCGATGTCGGCCGTGATCAGGATCTCTTCGAGGCCATCCAGCATGTCACCATCGACAGTCTTGTTTTCCGCAAACAGGTCGTCGAGATCGGTGGTTAGCAGCTTGCGTGTTTTGGCAAGGCCCCTGCGCAGCCGTTTGAAGATGCCCCCGGTATCCTCGCCCGGCTCGGTCTCTTTTGCTGCTGGTGTTTGGGCGGCGGCCGGTGCGCTTGACGCTGAATCGGCGGGATCGTTCCGCCCCCCGGAGGATATCGCATCGGAGGCGGGGGTGTCGTCCGGCACCGGTTCGCCCTCCGATGTGCCGGGCACTTCGCCGTCTACAACGGACGTATCTTCTTGCGGCGGTTTGGTCTTCCGGAACCAGCTCAAAACAGAACCCCTTTTTGTATTAATCCCTTAAACCTTCCCGCTGAGTCAGGCGGGATGGCCCAAGCTATGCTATGCGGGTAGGTAAGTGAGTATAAACCGCCCGCTTCGCTCGAGACGCAAAGGTCGCAGAGAAAATATTATTTTTTCCTTTGCCGTTGAGAGGACGGCAAAGGAAAAGCTTTCAGCTTCGATAGACAACCAAACCACTTATGAGGGTATCTTATTG
>JBATHN010001004.1:0-3299 GCA_049666885.1 Desulfobacterales bacterium | reverse complement strand
CCTGGAGGAAATACGGAAAAGGCAACCATCCAGCAGGCTTGAACATCGGAGACTGCTGTGCCTATGCTCTGGCCAAATATTCAGGAGAACCGTTGCTTTTCAAAGGAGACGATTTCAATCAAACGGATATCCAGGCTGCTAAAACATTATAAAATTTCGAAGAGCTTACCGACGAAGCATTTTCTCCTAATAAATTAAAATTTTTTCTTCTTAAATAGAAGTTGACGAGTCCAGCAGTTGAAGGTTAGTCAGCC
Source organism: Desulfobacterales bacterium (assembly GCA_049666885.1). Taxonomy (GTDB): domain Bacteria; phylum Desulfobacterota; class Desulfobacteria; order Desulfobacterales; family SG8-13; genus JARFQH01. Next base: position 3,045 of record JBATHN010001004.1, on the reverse strand, counting down.
TTGGAAACAACGTCCTCTTAACCCCATACCCGCCAACCTAATCGTTTTTTATTTTCGACGTTCCCGGAATCAATGTCTGGGTGGAAATGATGCCGCCGATCTGTCGCACCTGCTCATGGACGAATTGGCCGATGACCTCGGCGTCTGAGGAGAGCAAGTCCCGTGTCAGGACAATCTTTACCAGGATGTCGATACTTCCGTGAATCGAGTGAACCTCCCTGACTTCGGGTAATGCGAAAAGCTTTTCCATGACCATTAATTCCCCATTGGCTTCCACATTCATGGTGATAAACGCCGTGATGCTGCGCTGCATTTCCGGGTACTCTTCTTTACTCATCTTGGCCATCTTCTCTCTGAATGCCTCCATGTCTCTGGGAATGAGCTTATCGATGCCGATGCCATAACGGCGCATGCGGTCCTTCTCCCACTGATGAAACGATATGTAGGCGTAAAGGTCGTCCAGGGTACGACCGGGAAAGGAGGGCAGCAGGTTCCCCTTTTGGATGATGCTTGTCATGGGCTGATAGATGGTTGTGTACCAGTCTTCCGCGGCCTGCTTTAGCGTCGCCCCCGGTTTCTCCCTCCCGGTGAGAAATCCCCGGTGGGTTTCCACCTGTTCGAGCAGGTAGGGAAACTGGCCCACTTCGGAGATGTCGATGGGGTGGGTCAGTCCGGTCTGCTCCACGAACTCGCTCTTTTCCCGGTAGATAATGTTCTCTAACGTATTGCTGGAGGGGATGAATTCGACGATCTTGGCCATAATGTCGGAACGGTCCAACTCCTTGGCTGCGGCGATACGGTGGTTGCCGTCCAGAACGTAGTATTCATCCTTGATTTTGTATAATTTAACCGGCGGCAGGGATTTACCTTCTCTCATGGCCTTCTTGACGCTGATAAACCGGTCCGGGGGCACGTGGTCCTTGATCTTGAAATGGCTGTCGAAATCATGGTACCGCCCCACACTGCCGACGATCTGCTCTAAAGGCACGCTGCAAATGCCCCGATTGATGTGGTCGAAGGCACCTTCACACTCCTGGTCCTCCCGGAAGCATTTGGCTTCACTGTTCCGGTTACCGCGCCACAGTTTTTTGATCAGACCTGCCAGGCTACTCATAATCCACCTCCAGAAGATGGTAGGCAAAGGTATTGATGACATGTGTATTGCCCACCAGGGTCACCCGCTGGGACGGATCGGTAATGTAGGCGTGAATGTGGCCATGGATAAAATAACGGGGTTTGAAACGGTTGATGAGCGTTAAAAAGCTGTCGAAGCCCCGGTGGCATCGGTCTTCCGCATCGTGGATATGTCGGGGCGGCGCGTGGGTGATGACCATATCTACGCCGCCCTTGAACCACAACCCCGGTGTTATACGCCAGATCATTTGCCGCATCTGGTAGTCCCGGTACTGAATCGGTCCGCCGTTGTACCAGCGCGATCCCTCTAACCCCAAAATGCGAAGCCCCTTGAAAGTGATCCACCGCTGGTGAATGTCCAAGCACCCCACTGGAGGAGAGTTTTGGTAGCGGATATCGTGGTTACCTCGTACGTAGAAAAGCGGCACATCTATATGTTCGCGAATGGATGCAAGATATTCCGGTGGTAAATCGCCACAGCTCAAGACCAGTTCAACACCGTCGAATTGGCGGGCGTCAAACCGTTCGGACAACTCAGGAACCACCATATCAGAAATACTAAGAATCTTCATGGATGTCTGCATGCTGCATTGATCTGACTCTCATGTGCACGTCGAAGTCACACCGCTCCTATTTACACTGTTCATCGTCGAGACTCAACATTCGATTCTCTCTTACCATACCTCAGTTTTTGGCTGATTACTGATACATTGAGAGTCTCTGGCAAAAATCGGAATCCTCGAAACGTGTGTTATCGTGCCATAATCGTAACTAACCTTAATAATTACAATTTATAAGATACCTTTTGGCTATTCCAGCTATAACGTGTCTATCGTCAGTGTGTCAAACCAAAATGATGATCGATCAGTAACCCGGCAAACGAAAATTCCGAGAACAAAGTCAAAAAGATGCCACTGCCACCACCCAAAGAACGAACTGCATACGGGACATACCTATATTTCGCTGAACCAGGCACGCTGGAAACCTTCATGCGGGATTACCACCGAGATTTTCAAGGAAAATTTTCCAAAGGTCAGAATCGAAGGTGGCGGGTAATATTGGAGCTGCGGTCAGGATCACGATCTCAGGAATTGAATCTGGAAACCCTGGCAGCAATTCGAGCGGCTATGTCGAAAACTTGACCTTTATGATTTTGCCGTAAGGGAAATCCTTTTTGGAATTGGAAATTTGGCCTCAGATGACGGGTTGGCTGAATTTTTGGTTTGGAAAAGAAAGATGGGATATGGACAGGGGGCTGTGTTTCGCTGTTTTCTTTCACATCGCGGCATTGATAATTAGAATCGAGCATCTTTCCAGGCGAAATTGCGTATTGTTTTAATTCATTGTTATTGACAAACGGATCTAAGAAAGGTAGAGAAAAATAAGGCTTTTATTGGAACCTCATTCTCAAATGACAGCGCCCAATCTTTGATGGAAGTTTCCAAAATCTCTTTTTGAACCTCATTTTCTTCTGTTTTTCTTCTTCAAGAACCTTCAAAATTTGTTTTTCATAGTTAATTTTCTTTTATTTCCATTTTACGAGGTACTGCGTGAAAAGGAATCTCAAGATTATAACGCCATGCTCTTGGTAGTACGATCTTTGTTCTATCAAGAGCACAAAATCATTTATTGCTTTAATTAAAGTAAGACCATTTTTAAAGTGTCGTAAAAAACTAAATCGAATAAAAGTGATGGAGGTAAGTTGAAGGGTCATTTCTTACTAAGAAATCTATTTTGTTAATTGTCAGGTAAGCTGAACGAATAACTATGTTATCCAGGTTGAATGGAAAGGGGGGGTAATTATGAAAGAGTTTACAGCCAAAAGATGGAGCATTCTCGCCTTAGGGCTGACGCAAAAATAATTTCACATTCTTAATGGAGAAATTGAGTAGTTCCAATTTGGTCTTAACG
>JBATHN010001003.1:0-2437 GCA_049666885.1 Desulfobacterales bacterium | reverse complement strand
GCCCGCACCTGGGCGCTGTTGATGGCGGCGGCGATCTGCTATATCCCGGCCAACGTGCTGCCCGCCACAAAGGCGATTTCATTTGGAAAGGTGCAGACGGACACCATCATGAGCGGCGTGATGTACTTCATCGATACCGGCATGTGGCCGATCGCGCTGGTGATTTTCGTCGCCAGCATATGCGTGCCGCTGGTGAAGCTGATCATCCTCTCCTTTCTGTTGATTTCGGTGCACCGCCATTCGTCCTGGCGTCCCAGGGAGCGCACCCGTTTTTACCGTCTCACGGAGGCGGTCGGCCGCTGGTCGATGGTCGATATCTACGTCATCACGATCTCGGTCGCCCTGGTCAGGCTCGGTGCAGTGGCCAGATTTGAAGCTGGTCCGGGGATCGTGTTCTTCGCTGCGGTGGTGGTGCTCACCATGTTGGCCGCCATGAGTTTCGACCCCCGATTGATATGGGATAACAAGGAGTCTCGCAATGACCGAAGAGAAAACCGAAACGCCCCCGGCTGACCCGATTCCCGAGGTAGAAGTCCAGTCGCGGATACGTCAGTTTTCGTTTGTGTGGATCATCCCGCTGGTCGCCGCGCTCATCGGTGTCTGGCTGGTCTACAAGGCCCAGTCTGAAAAAGGCCCGACGATCACCATCACCTTTCAAACAGCCGAGGGATTCGAAGCCGGCAAAACCAAAATCAAGTACAAGGATGTGGATCTGGGGCAGATCGAGGAAATCAATCTCAGCCCGGACCTGGGTCACGTGGTCGTAACCGCCAAGCTCGTCCGGCAGGCAGAAGACCTGCTTTCCGAAAACACCCGCTTCTGGGTGGTCCGTGCCCGGATCAACGTCAGCGGCGTTACCGGTCTGCAAACACTGTTTTCCGGTGTCTATATCGGCCTCGATCCCGGCAAACCCGGCAAAAAAGCCCGCCACTTCACCGGGTTGGAACAGCCGCCGATCGTCACCACCGATCTGCCGGGCCGATATTTCCTACTTCTGGCCGAGCGGCGGGGCTCGCTCGATATCGGTGCACCGATTTACTACCGGCAGATCAGGGTGGGGCAGGTCGTCGGTTACCAGTTGGCCGAAGACGGACAAGCAGTGAGTATCAAGATTTTCGTCAACACGCCCTATCATAAGTACGTCAACAAAAACACACGATTCTGGAATGCCAGCGGAGTCGACGTTTCGATCGACGCCAAGGGGATCCAGGTCAATAGCGAGTCTCTGGTGACCCTGCTGGTCGGCGGCATCGCCTTCGATGTTCCGAACTACCTCGAGCCCGGGGGTCCGGCCACGGAGGGTGAAGTGTTCAATCTGTATAACAGCCAATCCGCCAGCCAGGAGAAAACGTATCCGGTGAAAAGTTATTTCGTGCTCTACTTCGACGGGTCGGTGGGTGGTCTTGCCCCGGGCGCGCCGGTCGAATTCAGGGGTATAAGCGTCGGAAAGGTCGTCGACGTCAAGCTGGAGTTCGAACCGGAGAAACGGGATTTCCGCATACCGGTCCTGATCGAAATAGAACCCGAACGGTTCATCAGTGCGGCCGAATTGCCGCAGGTGGAAGCAGCGCGACGCAAGATCCTGGACTATCTGGTGGAGAAGGGGCTGCGGGGTCAGCTCAAGATCGGCAATCTGATCACCGGCCAGCAGGTGGTGTCGCTGAATATCTTTCCCAATGCTCCGCGGCGCAGAATCGTCTGGAAAAGCCCTTATCCGGAACTGCCCACAGTGCCGGCGCCCATCGAAGAGATCGGCACCCGCGTGAGCCAGATCCTCACCAAAATCGACAACCTGCCCATCGAGCAGATCGGCAAGGACCTGAGCGATACCCTGCGGAGCACCAAACGACTGGCCGGCAAGCCGGAGTTACAGGAAGCCGCCCGAAACCTGGATGAAATCCTGAAGGAAATGCGGCTATTCGTCAGCGAACTGAGAACCGGCGTCACCCCAGAGATTACCGCCACCCTGACGCAGGCGCAAAAGGCGATTGCGCAGGTCGAGAGCGCTCTGGGCTCCGAGACGCCGCTCCAGGTCAACCTAAACAGCGCCTTGCAGGAACTGACTGCCGCAGCGCGTTCGCTGCGCGCTTTGACCGATTACCTCGAACGCCACCCGGAAGCCCTGATTTACGGAAAAAAGATACCGAAGTAAAATCAAGCAGACGTGATTCTTAGGGTCGGAGGATGAAGGCTGTCGCTTTCTCGAAGACCCGGTTTTTCTGCGCACCCAAAATGGTCCCGATGGCCGTCTCCACTGCGGCCTGCAGGTCCAACCGGGCGGTATTGAGGATGAGATCGTAGGACTCGACCTCGGCAATGTCTTTGTGGAAAGTGTTCTTTATAAATGTCTTTCGCTTGGTTTCCCTGTTCTTGATCCGCTTTTTGGCCTCCGCAAGGGAGACACCGAAATGGAAGGCCACATTTTTCACCCGGACCT
>JBATHN010001002.1:0-4179 GCA_049666885.1 Desulfobacterales bacterium | reverse complement strand
ACGGACAGTCGGCGATTGAAGCGGTGAAGGAGCGGTTTTACGACCTTATTCTCATGGATATCCGTATGAATCGAGTTGGCGGTATAGAGGCATTGGAAAAAATCAAGGAAATCAGCCCCGATATACCAATTTTAATGATGACGGCCTATGCATCGGTCGACACAGCGGTCCAGGCCATGAGGTCGGGCGCATACGATTATCTGACAAAACCCCTCGATATCGACGAACTTAAAATTCTGGTGGCCAAAGCTCTGCGGCACCACCAACTTGAAAAAGAGAACATTTTTTTAAAGGAGCAGCTCGGCAGCCGCTTTGATTTTTCGAATATCATCGGCCGTAGTCGCACAATGAAAGAGCTTCTTGAAATTGTCGCGATGGTCGCGCCCTCTGAAGCAACGGTACTCATACTGGGGGAAAGCGGTACCGGAAAGGAACTTATCGCCAACGCCATCCACCAGAACAGTCCCCGCAACAGTCATCCGTTTATCAAGGTCAATTGTGCCGCTCTGCCTGAGACCCTTCTGGAAAGCGAGCTTTTCGGCCACGAAAAGGGCGCATTCACCGGCGCTGTCAGCCGCAGGCAGGGCCGTTTTCATCTGGCCCACAAGGGATCGATTCTTTTAGATGAAATTGCCGAGATGTCGATGGCCACCCAATCCAAGATCCTGCGGGTCCTGCAGGAGCGTGAATTTGAGCCAATCGGAAGTCCCGAAACGATCAAAGTCGACACACGAATTATAACGGCCACCAATAAAAACCTGCAAGAGGAGGTCAGGGCCAAACGGTTCAGAGAAGATCTTTATTATCGGATCAATGTCGTCAACCTGACCGTTCCTTCCTTACGTGAACGAAGGGACGACATCCCGCTTCTGGTGGATTTTTTCCTGAAGCGCTATGCCAAGAAAAATCACCGGAACCTGAAGGGGTTTACGCCGAAGGCCATGGATCTTCTCATGCGTTATGATTGGCCGGGCAACATACGCGAGTTGGAAAATGTCGTGGAGCGCAGCGTGATCATGATGCGGGGCGATTTCATCACGCCCGATGAATTTCCGGGTGCCCTGAAAAGTCTCGATCCCGAATACGAGCAAATCTCGGCCGAAAGTCTTTCGGGAAAATCACTCAAGGAAATGGAAAAGGCTATGATCATGCGAACACTGCAGGAGACCGACGGCAACCGTACACGCGCGGCCGAAATTTTAGGAATCAGCCGGCGCACTTTACAATTGAAGCTCAAGGAATACGGTGTCAATTAACAGGCGTCAATGTACGAGAATGAACGCACCGGCTAAGGCCAGCAAGCAGGATGAAAGCCAAAAGATAACTCTCGGGAGTATTTTGACGCCGTCGTAACAGGTGCGGTAACCTTCGATATCGTTGAAAAGAGTGAAAAATTCAGACAGTATTTCCCAAACTGCTTGAGTGGACACCGCCAAGAAGAAAATCTTGAACCAGGACAACGCTCCCTCCCCAAATGACATCGACAGCAGAATACCAGCGTAGAGCAGCACAAAAGGAACGGTTTGCAAATGCCCAAACTCATGGTGAATGCTTAAAGAAATGGCGTTCTCCGTTTTCAGTCCCCGCCTGAGAAGCCAGTTCACCGCGGCCGGATGGGGAACCAAAAAATTTCCATAACCTGCCTTATGCATTAATTTTGATTTAAGGTTTACGGTTGCGGTGATCCCGTACCATGTCCGGCGCTGCAGAATTTGGGGATATTGCAATACGACTTCGGCCATTTGGTCCTTCTATTCAAACTAATTTCGGTTCCGGACTGCATCATAATATAGGACGCGAACATAACAGTCGGATGGATTAAAAAGCAACTCAAGAAGCAGCCGATGAAAACCCAGCTCCATGTCACTGATTTCATCGAGTTGCAGAGGCTGGATATAAAAGTTTTCTTTTCCACCCGATCCTCAGAACCGAAGGGGAATCTCATCCAGTAAACAGCAGTTTGAATGCGATGGCAATGAGGATTAGGCCCCCGAAGATTTCCATCCGTCGGGCAAACCTTTCCGACAGTTTGTTGCCCAACTTCATCGCCAGCCATGTCATCACACCGGCGGCTATCCCGATCCAGACGGCTACCCAGAAAAGACCATGGTCCATTACACCCAATCCGAGACCAACACCCAGGGCATCTATACTGGTCGCCACAGAAAGCATCACCAGGCTAAAACCTTTTGTGGGGTCCGGACATACCGATTCTTCCACTTCAGACCTTGCACCTTCACGAACCATCTTTGCGCCGATGACAAAGAGCAGGGCGAAAGCGATCCACGGCCCCCATTTTTCGGCCCATGCAAGGGCATAGCGCCCGAACAGCCAGCCGATGAGCGGCATCATGAACTGAAATAAGCCAAAGTGAAACGAGAGCCGAAAAATCTGACGGGGCGCACCGCAACGCGTTCCGACGCCTAAACCCACGGCAAACGCATCGCAGCCGAGAGCCACGGCAATCAGACCGGTTTCATAGAGTGTTATACCCAATGGATATCGCTCTGAAATCTAAAAAGTGTTTGAAATTCATATATTTTTATGCGCGATGCCGGCCGATTCAAATGTGGATGACAATGATGGTGACATTGTCTTTGCCGCCGTATTGCAAAGCCTTCTGCAGCAGTTTCTCCGCCGTTTATTTCGGATCGGTTTGGCTTTTCAAAGGGGCACTGATCATCCCCGGTGACATCATGTTGTGAAGTCCATCTGAGCACAGCAGGAACCGGTCCCCTGGGGCGGCATCTACGACACCGGTGTCCACCTTTTCCAGAGCCTCTCGAGTACCCAATACCCGGGTCAGCATGTTTCGCAGTGGATGATTGGCTGCTGATTCCGGTGTCAACTCGCCTTCTTCTATCATTTCCTGTACAAAGGTGTGGTCGCTCGTGAGTTGTTCCAGTTGGTTCTTTCGCAAGCGGTATACCCGTTTAAGATCGCTTCGTGAACTGAATGTGGCCGTTTTGTTTATCAACCAGCAATTCATCGATCAAGCTGCCGTCGGGGCGGACGACTCTGGCCACATAATAACGACCCTTATTTTCAAGCCCTTTCAGATTGAAGTCTTCTGAAATACGTCGGCTGGCTTCCCGGTCAATGATAATCCTGGCCGTACCGGTTCCCATTCCGTCGAGAATATCCTGCAGACGTTGCGGATCTTCTTCCAATCCTGCGGTCGTCCTGGTCTGAGACTTCTTTTTGTCGTCCTTGCCGGTAAGCTCTCGGCCGGCCTTCATGATGTAATCTTTTATCATTTCGATGACGTTTGCCGTCATGGTATCTCCTCTTGGATTTATTGGTTCAAAGGCAACAGCGTTCGAAATCCGACATCCTCAAAACCCTCCCAGGGAGATCGATCAATCGGTGGTGCATCCGTGACGGCCAACCGCCAGTCGATCACACGTGCTTCAGAACCATTGTCGGAGTTGTTGCCGGCGTTGACCCACTCTTTGAATTGCATGCCGAAATCACCCAGAGGCGAGTCAGCAGTTGGTTCTTCCTTATTTTCCGAGTGCATTGAAGGTGCAGAAGTTTCAGATTCCCCCTGAACCATCATGCGCATGTGCTGATCTTGATCCGGACCGGTCGGACGCGTCTCCGGGGGAAGAGTGTGCTCAGGCATTTTTTCCTTTAGCCAGTCAGCTGCGGTGCGCCACTCGCCCAAGGTCGGCAGCCTTTTGCCGTAATGGCGCGCATAGGCTTGGGCGCCGTAAAATGTGACACGCACCACAGGCTTTGGGGCGTAGGCCGCATCACGCAATAAAAATCGGCCGTCTTTAAAGAAGATCTGTTCATACGGTTCGACGCCTGAACCCAGATACAGCCAAATTTCGTCACCGCTGCGCACAACGCCTTCGGAAACGGATAGACGGTCTTTGACCTCATTTAGAAACTCGAGGAAGTGATGATTGGTCACCTTGTCTCGATCCAAATAAAACGGCGCTTTCGTTGCGGCGCCGTTGAGTTGAGGATCGGCACTTGGCCTGACCAGAACCATGGTACGCCCGTCCCGAGCCCGAATTTGGGTTTTCAAAGTCCCGACATCGGACTGCCTCTGAATCTCCGCGGAAGGTGTTGCTTCATCCATCAGCGGGTTTTCATCCGATTGTCTGAACATACCGGGATTGCCCAGCACATGCCATAATGCAATGGCCAGCAGGCCGATCAGCGTGGTGA
>JBATHN010001001.1:0-4382 GCA_049666885.1 Desulfobacterales bacterium | reverse complement strand
GGATGCTGTGATGCCCAACAGTCGGAAGGTTTTCTGTTTGATTTCCTCCAGATCGGGGTCGTAGCCGATGTAATCATAGGCCATTGCATATGGGGTGAAGCCGCCTCCGGTTTCTTTCCTGAGCAGGGGGGTGGGTATGTTCATCAAATTGCATCGGGCCTCGAGGAGCCTGAAAAGGTCGGACCCGTACAATGGAAACGTGTACAAGTGAACGTGAACGGTGGATTCCCCGTCGCGAATGCAAGACAATGCCAGTGTTGCGGTGATTCCGCAATCATCAACCGTCGCCTCAGGCGAGAAGAGCTGAACGCTCAGGCGCGGCAATATTTTTCCTTTGCGAAGGAGCCCTATGGATTGGTTGATTTCTGCAACGGTGCAGCCCCGTCTCAGACGCTTTGAGAGGTCCTCGGTCAAGGCATCGGCCCCGATGAATGCCACTTTTATATGAGAGGCACCCATTTTCCGGGTCAGTTTTTCTGTCAATCCCTTGGGTCTCAAAAAACAGGAGTAGGTGATTTCCCGGCCGACTGCCTTCGTGATGTCGTCCAGATAACCGCAGATTTTAAGCGCCCAGTCCTCATTGATGTTAAACGTGTCGTCCCAGATGTCGACGTATCTGATATCGGGATCGTTTTTTAGCAGTTGCGTCAGATCTGCAATAAAGAAATCACTTTGAACTGAACAATGAAAATCTTTACCGAATTGGCTGGCGATGGCACAGAACAAGCATCCTCCCCGCGATTTCTTAGACCAGATACAAGCTCGCTGAAAGGTGACGGCAACGGTTTTCTCACCATATTTAACCTGGGCGTAAATATCTTTTTCCGATAGAGCGGTTGAAGAAAACGGTGTGGAAAACAATGCCTGTCTTGCCGGCAGCCAGAACACCATGTTGGGGATTTCAAGCAATCGACCCAGAAAAGTCGAATCCCACGCCGTGGACATCGTGGTTTTTGCCAACAACGGCAACAACCTGGGCAGCGCTGTTTCGGCAGCGCCCCTGACGATAAAATCAGGCGCGATATCGACAACTCGATGGGCGAATGTCATATACCGGTGCTGCATCAGGTTATTGTAATTATTCGAAGCCTCATTTCCACCCAGAACTATCGGTGCAGGGTTGACGCTTCTCAGACACCAAATGACTTTCGGCAACACGAACAGATTGACTGAGTAGGGCGCTGAAATCAAAAGGGTGTCGGTTTCCGAAAATCCAGCCTTATCAAAAAAACGGCTCAGATCATCGTAACCCATCACCGATAGCTCTTCCAACGGCAGGTAAATACTGTCGACCCCGATCGCTTCACCGCAGACGGCCTGATAGCCTGCGTCTGCAACGATTCTCTTTAAAGTGGAATATGCCAGGCTGTTCTGTCTGGTAAGCGTGATGATGCCGATTTTCTTCATTCTTTTCGCACAGGGACGCCATGGGTCCCAAGATACTATCCATGGAATGGTTGATTGGTTGCGCGGTCAAATGTCCGGGTCGACCAGTCCGAGTTGCATCGCGAAGTGAACCAGCCTGACCGGTGTGTCAATGTCGAGCTTCTCCATGATGTTCACCCGGTGGGATTTGATGGTGCTTATGCTCACGCAGAGCATGTCGGCAATCGTTCGTGTGGAATGTCCTTCGGCAATGAGTTGAAAGACTTCCCTTTCTCGGTTGGACAGCTGTTTATATCTCTCGGTTCTGGAGGAACTTTTTTTGGGTTGCCGGAGCGTGTCGACGAGAACCTTGGAGATGGAAGGGCTCAGGAAGGTTTCGTTTTTCATGGCGGCACGGATCGCATTGATGATATCCCGTCCGCTGGTATCCTTCAAGAGATACCCGGAAATACCTGTTTCGAGAAGTTCATGAATGTAATGTTCATTAGAATACATGGAGAGGATGAGAATTTTCGTATTCGGCAGTTGTTTGAGAATTCTTTTTGCTGCTTCGATGCCGTTCATTCTGGGCATGGCGATATCCATGACGACAACGTCCGGTTTTAAGGCGTTGACTTTTTCAACGGCCACCTGCCCATTGGTGGCTTCACCGACTACCTTGAAGTTCGGTTGTTCCTCCAGCAGGCGTGCCAATCCCTGACGCACAATAGTGTGATCGTCGACCAGCAGTATTCGGACTGAATCGCTCACATTTCTGCTCCTTCGGCGAGAGGAATTTCAATACGAATTCGTGTGCCTTCCCCAGGGGTGCTTCGGAGTTGAAAGGATCCACCCAGGAGCGAAGCCCGCTCACGCATACCCAAAAGTCCCAGGCTTCGTTTGTCTTTGCCAATGATGTGGGTGTCGAATCCAATGCCGTTATCCTCGGCGAGGAAAATGATCCGGGGATAGCTTTTGATAATAGAGAGCCTGAAGCGCTTCGCTTTGGCATGTTTCAATGTGTTGGTTAATGTTTCCTGGCTGAAGCGGTACAGCACCGTTTCCATATCGGCTGATAACCGTTGATCGAAGCCCACAATAGAGGAATCGATCCTCAAGCCGCTGTGCCGTTCAATGTCCATGAAATACCGGTTGAGTGCCGGTTCGAGTCCCAGATCGATAAGCAGGGTGGGATGCAGACGGTAGGACAGCCCGCGAATTTCCGAAGAGGTACGTTCGATCATCTGCCGGATTTCGTCGATTTCTTCTTTTAATTGAACATTGTTGCCTGTGTGGTTTTCTTCGAGACGGTCCAGCCCCAGTTTGACGGCCGTCAATGATTGGCCGGCTTCGTCGTGCAGCTCCCGTGCGATTCGGCGACGCTCCTCTTCTTGGGACTGAAACAGCTTTTCGGTCAGCCGTCGGAGATCTTGTCGATGCTGGCGGACGGTTCTCATCAAGCGTGTGTTTTCAATGGTTCCGCCTAAGAAATTGCCCAAGGACCCCAGTAAGTGTACCTCGTGTTTGTTCAATCGGCGGCATTCCGGAACGTCAAGGCCGAAAAAACCGACGCCACGGCCTTTAAAGGTAATCAGAAAACACGTCAGCCAGGGGCCCATCTCTCCGGTATTGGTTTGATAGTTGACTTGAAAGGCCGGAAAGGTCGGCTGCGGGGTTACCCGGGCTCTGTCGAGGATAAGATGCCGCTCTAGTTGGGAATCTTTGAAAAAAACGGCATTCGGTATTTTGGGATCCGGCGCGGGAAGTCCGAACCTCACTTGAATAACCGCCCTTTTTTCTTCCCGATCCACAAGAAACAGCGCGCCGCGATCCAGCCGCAACGCTTTGAGAACGTCGATCAACGTTACGGTCAAAATGTGGTCGAGGTCCAACGTATTGTTCAGTGCGACGGCGACACTGTTTAAAATGCTCAGCTCACGGTTGCGCTCTTTGACCATCTCTTCGGTTTTTTTGCGATGAGTAATATCCTTGATAATGCCCTCATATTCGATATCCCCTGTTTCCGTATTTTCGTATCGTCGGCTGGATATGAGCACATGCAGGGGTGAACCTTTGCGGGTCTTGAAATCGACCTCGTAGTCTTTGACAAATCCGACCTCATCAATCTTGGACAGAAATTTATTGCGGTCGTCAGAATTGAGGTAAAGATCTTGCGCGGTGATCGAACTGACCAACAGCTCCTTGCTGGAATACCCGAGCAAATCCACGCCGGCCGGATTCATATCCAGTATTTGACCGGATTTGTTGGTGGTGTAAATGCTGTCGTGGCTGCCTTCAAAAATCCGACGATATTTTCTTTCCCTCCCGGCGACGTCCTCCTGCAGCTTTTTAATATCCGATATGTCCTTAAAAATCTCAAGCCCGCCGGTAATTCGTCCGTCGCTGTCCGTGAAAGCCGAGGTCGAGCAAATAATGGGGACTTTATGACCGTCGATATTGGTGATTGTGTATTCGCGGTTGTGGATGTCATGGCCTTCCTCAACGGCCCTTTTGAGAGCACAATCGGATTCGCAAATAGCATTTTTAAAAACGTCTTTGCAGTACATACCGACGGCATCATAGGCAGAAAAGCCGGTAATGTTTTCGGCTGCCGGGTTAAAATAGGTAATGCGCCATTCCTGGTCGGTGGTGAATAGGCCGTCGGGAATACGGTTGAGAATTTCGACAAAGCTTTCTTCCTTTTGATAGATTCTTTCCAAGGCTTTGACATTGTACCGCTGAATCTGGTCGGCCACAAAGCGGTTTTCACCTCTAAAGTATTGCTCCCCCTTGAATTTGAAATAACTACATGTGAGGCAGCTGGCCAGTTTCTGAAAGAAATCATCCTCGATCATTTTGTTGCAGTGGGTGCGGGGGACCAGCCAGCAATCTTCACCCTTCCCGCCATAGGCCGGGCAAAGCACCTTGGCGCACTGAAGAAGCTCCCAGCACGCGTTTTTTTCAGATCTGTTCTGCTGATTAAGTGATAATCTAATGAGGTGATTGTCTAGCAATGA
>JBATHN010001000.1:0-6560 GCA_049666885.1 Desulfobacterales bacterium | reverse complement strand
GCCCTGCGTCTCTGCGGTGAATGGCATGAGACGATCAGGCGCCCCTTTCAGGAGATGCTATGTTGGTCGAGATCAAGGTTCCCAGTGTTGGAGAGTCGGTGACCGAAGCGGTGCTGGCGCAGTGGTTCAAGAAAGACGGCGACCAGGTCAAAAAAGGTGAGGCGCTGTTTGTCATCGAAACCGACAAGGTCACCCTGGAAGTGGAGGCCGAGGCGGAAGGCGTGCTGAAGATCAGCGTGGGTGAAGGCGAGACGGTTTCGATCGGGGCCGTGGTCGGCACCATCGACACCGCGGCAGCCACCGCGGAAGCCGCACCAACCGAAAAAGCCGCCAAGAAAGAGGACGCCGGGAAAGAGCCCATCGAGCCAAAGAAGGCCGAAGCCGCCGAACCGGAGAAAGCGGTGCCGCCTCCGCAGAAGAAGGCCGCTTCAGCCGCTGAAGAGAAGGCCGAAAAACCGGTGCCGCAGAAAAAGCCGGTGCCGGCCGACCTTAATCTCTCGCCCGCCGTGCGGCGGATCGTAAAAGAGACGGGTGTCGATGCCGGCGAGGTGATCGGCACCGGTCCCGCCGGGCGCGTCACCAAGGGGGATGTTCTCCTTTACCTCGAGGCGCGCGAGGCTCAGGCGGCATCGACAAAGATCGCTCCGCCGGTCGCAAGCGAAACCACTGCTGCGGCCGTGGCTGAGGAAACCTCCCGCAAACCGATGACGCCTATCCGGCAGCGCATCGCCGCGCGGCTGCTCGAAGCCCGCCAGAACACGGCCATGCTGACCACTTTCAACGATGTCGACATGAGCCGCGTGATGGAGATCCGCTCCCACTACAAGGACGCCTTTCAGAAGAAGTACGGCGTTTCGCTGGGGTTCATGTCCTTTTTTATCAAGGCCGCCGTCGAGGCGCTCAAGGAGTTTCCGGAAATCAATGCCTTCATCGACGGCAAGGAAATCGTCTATCATCACTACTATCACATCGGGGTGGCGATCGGAACCGGCCGTGGGCTCGTGGTGCCGGTGATCCGCCATTGCGAAAGACTTTCCCTGGCCATGATGGAACAGGCCATCGTGGACTTTGTGACAAAGATCAAGGAGAACCGGCTCGATTTGGCCGACCTGGAAGGCGGCACGTTTACCATCACCAACGGCGGGGTGTTCGGTTCCCTTCTGAGCACGCCGATCCTGAACACGCCCCAGAGCGCCATCCTCGGCATGCACCGCATCGAAAAACGGCCGGTGGTGCTCGAGGATCAAATCGTCGTGCGTCCCATGATGTACCTGGCCCTCAGCTATGATCACCGCATCGTGGACGGCAGAGAAGCGGTGACCTATTTGCGGCGCATAAAGGAATTCCTCGAAAACCCGGAACGGATGATAGTGGAGATTTAACAATGGCCAAGACAGAAAAGTTCGATCTCGTGATCATTGGCGGCGGTCCCGGCGGTTACACGGCAGCGGTGCGGGCGGCACAACTCGACATGCGGGTTGCCTGCGTTGAAAAAGAGCCGCGCCTGGGCGGCGTGTGCCTGCGGATGGGCTGCATCCCGAGCAAGGCTCTGCTCGACTCCAGCGAGTACTATCACCTCGCCAAAGAGCGTTTTGCCGAGCACGGCATTAAAACCGGCAAGCTGACCCTCGACCTGCCGGCCATGATGGCCCGCAAGGACAAGGTGGTGGAGGACCTGACCGATAATGTCCGCAAGCTCTTGGAGCGCAACAAGATCGAGATCGTCCACGGCTCGGGCCGCCCGGCGGGTTCGGGCCGCGTCGAGGTGAAGACCGCCGAAGAAAAAGAGCGGCAGCAGACCCTGGAGGCAAAGTCGATCCTGCTTGCGACCGGTAGCGAGCCGGTGGCGGTCCCGGGCCTCGAATTCGACGGTAAGAACATCATCAGCTCCAGCGAAGCCCTGCAGTTGCAAACCGTACCCAAGCAGCTCGGTATTGTCGGCGGCGGCTATATCGGATTGGAGCTGGGATCGGTCTGGCGGCGGCTGGGAGCCGAGGTAACCGTCATCGAAATGCTGCCGCAAATCGTCGCCGCCCTGGACGGCCAGGTGGGTCGCACCCTGCACCGGATTCTCAAGAAACAGGGCTTCGACTTCCGATTGAAGACGAAGGTCACCGGTGCTAAGGCCGGCGCCAAGAAAGTGACCGTTACCATAGAAGCCGGCGGCAAGGAAGAAACCCTCAAATTCGACAAGCTCCTGGTGGCCGTGGGCCGGCGGCCTCTAACCCGCGGTTTGGGATTGGAGGAGATTGGCATCGAAACGGACGCCAAGACCGGAATGGTGATCGTGAACGAGAAGTTCCAGACGAACCAGCCGGGTATCTATGCCATCGGCGATCTGATCGCCGGCCCCATGCTGGCGCACAAGGCATCGGCTGAAGGCATTGCCGCGGTGGAAGGCATCGCCGGCCTGCCCGGAGAGGTCAACTACGACGCCGTTCCCGCCATCATCTACACTGCCCCCGAGGTGGCCGGCGTTGGCCTGACCGAAGAACAGGTAAAGCAGCGCAATATCCCCTACCGTGTCGGCACTTATCCATTTACCGGCGCCGGGCGGGCGCGCTGCCTGGGTGAAACCGACGGCTTTGCCAAGGTGATCGCGCACAAAAAAACGGATCGCGTTCTGGGCGTTCACATTATCGGTGCGCGGGCATCGGAAATGATTGCCGAATGCGTGGTGGCAGTGGAATTCGGCGCCGCCGCGGAAGACATCGCCCGCACGGTTCACGGCCACCCGACTTTCTCCGAGGCGCTGATGGAAGCGGCGGCGGCGGCCTCCGGCCGCTAAAACTCGGTATATTTATATATTCCGAGTTTTAGCACCGGCAGCCGGAGAGGATGCACCAGCGTCCAAAATGAAACGGTGTATTTCAGTGAGCCTTTAGGCGGCTATGCATCGACCACCTCGGCCTTGTTGATCACGACCGGCTCCTGGGGCACGTCATCGTGAACCCCGTTGCGGCCGGTTGCGACCGCCTTGATCTTGTTGACCACGCCTTGTCCCTTGGTGACTTTGCCGAAGACTGCATAGCCCCAGCCTTGAGGGTTCTTGGCCGTGTGGTTCAGAAAATCGTTGTTTTTTACGTTGATAAAAAATTGGGCCGTGGCGCTGTGTGGATCCGAAGTGCGGGCCATGGCCACCGCGTAGGCTTCGTTCTTGAGTCCGTTGTCGGCCTCGTTTTGGATGGGTGCCCCGGTCGATTTTTCCTTCATATCGGCGGTCATCCCTCCGCCCTGGATCATGAAACCGTCGATGACCCTGTGGAAAATGGTGCCGTCGTAGTGGCCCTCCTCTACGTACGCCAGAAAGTTGGCGACGGTCTCGGGGGCATTTTTTTCGTCGAGTTCCAATAAAATCTCGCCCATGCTGGTTTCGAGCTTTACCATGCTATTTCTCCCTTTCTTTTTTAATTAGTGCCCATCCACGGTTTTATTAAGGGCACTGGTAAGTTTCCGATCCAGAAATGTGCAATTTTCTGCAAGTTCAAGGAAATCTGCGGCATTGCGCGGAGGCGTACTTTTGTACGCCGCACGAGCGATTCCGCCGATTGACGCCGACCTGTCCCGAAGCAGGCGGGGAATTGCGGAAAAGGGCCATTTATGGACGGAAACTAATTAATATCCCGCGTCTATCGGATCGAAAGATAGCCTTGCCTGAGGCCGTTTCTTGAAAAAACGATCTGCCAGAGCTGGTTTCGTCTGGCCCGAAAAGCGCCGGCGCATGAAAGCAGGTAATAGGTCCACATGCGGTAGAAGCGCTGATCGTAAGTTTCCCGGATGCGGTGCCAGTTTTCGGTGACGTTCCGGTGCCACGCCACCAGCGTGCGATCGTAGTGGGGACCGAAACTGTGCCAGTCTTCCATAACGAAGAGTCCTTCGGCCGCGGCCGTGATCTGCCGGGCCGATGGCAGCATCGAATTCGGGAAAATATATGTCGCAATCCAGGGGTCCACGGAGCGAACCGACGAGTTGCCGGCGATGGTGTGCAGTAAAAAAAGACCGTCTTTTTTCAGGCAACGGTGGACCACCTTCATGAATGTCCGGTAGTTGGTTACCCCCACGTGCTCGAACATGCCGATCGAAACGATGCGGTCGAAGGTCCCCTGAAGATCGCGGTAGTCCTGCAGCTCGATCTTTACGGGCAACCCTTCACTGAGGCGTCGGGCCAGCTTGACCTGCTCGCGCGAAACCGTGATGCCCGTCACCTCCGTGCCGTATTTCTCTGCGGCATAGATGGCAAAACCACCCCAACCGCAGCCGATGTCCAGCACCCGCAGCCCCGGCCTCAGCTCCATTTTTCGGCACGTCAGCTCCAGCTTGGCTTCCTGCGCTTCATCGAGCGTGTCGGCCGCCTGCCAATATGCACAGGAGTAATTCAAGCGCTTGTCCAACATGACCGTGAAAAGGTCGTTGCCGGTATCGTAGTGGCTCTCACCGATATCGAAAGCCTTGGCGCGGCTCTGTGGGTTGGTCAAACGGGTTTTGAGTGCCGCCCACAAAACGGCTTTTGATTGGCGCACTTTTTTGTCGAGCCGGGCGCTCATGATCCGTTCGAAGAATTGATCCAGGGCTTCGCAATCCCACCACCCGGCCATGTAGCACTCGCCCAGGGCCAGTGAACCGCCGGCAATGATGCGCGGGTATAAGGCGGGCTCATGGACCTTCATGTCGTGCGGGCTATCTCCGTTTATCCGCACCCCGGCGTGATCCAGAAGGTCCTGCACCAGTCGCTTTTCTGCAGCGTTTTTCAAGTCGCCGTCCCCATTTTCGATTGAAAGCGAAGATCCGCAGAGTCATTCCAATGGGTTAAAAGGACTTTCCTGCCACTTTATATCCTGGGCGAAACTTGTCAACCTATCGTTTCAGCCTTTGCTACCGCGGCGGGTCGCCGTTTTCCCACGTCTGGATGGCATCGAGGAACCGTTCTCCGAATTGGGCGGCCTTTATTTCACCAACCCCTGTAATCTGCAACAGGTCCTTGTGCGTTCGCGGCCGGTGGACGGCCATTTCTTTGAGCGTTTTGTCGTGAAATATCACATAGGCCGGTAATTCCATTTCTTTGGCGATTTCGAACCGCAGCCGTCGTAAATGCTCCCAGAGGCCCAACGAGCGATCATCCAGGGAGGCCGGAACCGCATGGCGCGTGTCGCGGCCGATTCTAAGGGCTTTAGCGGTCTCTACGTCCCTGCGGAATTGAATCGTCTGCTCGCCCTTGAGAAGTGACCAGCTTTTATCGGTCAATTGAAAACCGCCCTGTCCCGCCGGATCCGCCGTCAAATAACCCGCAGCCATCAGCTGGCGAAATACGGAGCGCCACTCCCTGCTCGATAAGTCCTTGCCGACCCCGAAAGTCTTGATTCTGTCGTGTCTGAACCGTTGCATGCGTTCGCTGGCGTTCCCGCGCAGAACCTCGGTGAGATATTGGGCCCCGAACCGCTGACCGGTTCGATAAACCCCGGACAGCGCCTTCTGGGCCGCTATCGTGCCATCCCAGGAAGCCACACTTTCCTTGCACGTTCCACAGTTTCCGCAAGGGGCAGCCAGCGATTCACCGAAATACCTCAACAGCACCTGGCGGCGGCACTCGATGGTTTCGCAGTATCCCAGCAGGGCATCGAGCTTTCGCTGCTGAACACGTTTGAACCTCTCGTCGCCTTCCGAGCGGTTGAGCAGCTGGCGCGCCGAGACCACATCTGACAATGAGTAGAGCATGCAGGCCTCAGCCGGCTCGCCGTCCCGTCCCGCCCGGCCTGTTTCCTGATAGTAGGCTTCCATGCTCATGGGGACATCGAAGTGGACCACGAATCTCACGTCCGGCCGATCGATGCCGAGACCGAAGGCGATGGTGGCCACGACAACCAGTGCCTCTTCCCGGGAAAAGCGCTGCTGCCGGTGGTTCCGCTCTTCGGAAGACAGTCCGGCATGGTAGGCAACGGCATTGACGCCTCTCTGCGACAGCCACGCCGCGATGTCGTCCACCCGCTTGCGGCTGCGGCAGTACACGATGCCGGCCTCGCCCGGGTGCCTCTTTGCAATGAAATCGTGCAACTGGCGTTTGCCGTTTTCCTTCAGCTGCACCCGGTAGCAGATGTTTGGCCGGTCAAAGCTCGAAACGAACTGAGCTGCCTGGCCCAAATCAAGCTTCTCGAGAATCTCCCTGCGGGTTGCCGCGTCGGCCGTCGCCGTCAGCGCCATGCGGGGAACGTTTGGGAATCGACGGGTCACGGATGCGATTTGAAGGTACTCCGGCCGAAAATCGTGCCCCCATTGTGAAACACAGTGGGCCTCGTCGATCGCAAACAGGGCAACCGGAAACTGTGAAAGAAAGCGCTGGAACGTGTCGGACAGAAGACGTTCCGGCGCAATGTAAAGCAGATCGGTTTCACCCGCCAAAACGCGCCTTTGCACCCGCCGGGCGGCATCGGGAGGCAGGCTCGAATTCAGATAGTCGGCACGGATGCCGTTCTGGCGCAGACCGGTAACCTGGTCCTGCATGAGGGCGATCAACGGCGAAATGACAAGCCCCACTCCCTGGCGGATAAGCGAGGGGACTTGAAAAC
>JBATHN010000999.1:0-2365 GCA_049666885.1 Desulfobacterales bacterium | reverse complement strand
TGATGCCCAGCCGTCGCTGCAGCGAACAAATCTCCCTGCGCATGGAATTGCGCAGCTTTGCGTCGAGATTCGAGAGGGGTTCGTCCATCAGCGTCACCGGTTTTTCGGCGATGATGGCCCGGCCCAGCGCAACCCGCTGCTGCATCCCGCCGGAGAGTTCACCGGGCTTGCTGTCCAATCGGTTGGCAAGTCCGAGAAGTTCTATGACCCTTGCAAGGCGCCGCTCGATCTCATCTCTCCGGACCTTACGAACCTTCAGGCCGAATATGATATTTTCCCGGACGGACAGGTGAGGAAACAAGGCGTAGGATTGGAATACCATGGAAATGTTGCGCCTGTCGGGCGGCAGATGCGTCACTTCCTCCCCGGCGATGCGGATCGATCCGGAGTCAACCGACTCGAGGCCGGAGATAAGCCTCAACAGCGTCGTTTTTCCACAACCCGATGGTCCCAGGATGACCAGCAGCTGGCCCTCTGCAACGCCGAAGCTGGCATCGTCGACGGCAATGAGATTTCCGTAGCGCTTGTTGACGGATCGAATCTCGATCTGCATATCAACTCCGGCCTGTACGGGTTGATCTGTCCCGCTGACTTGCTTTTCGGGAGGCTCACTACCAGACCGTGTAGCCTATCAGGGATTTCGCTGGAATACACGGCAGTATGTAATCGGCCCCAAAATGTAACCTAAACTGATCGGTTCCAGGTTCTGCGTTCAGGACCACCACAGGCCGTTTAACGTCCAGCGGCAGGGCTGAACGGGGAACCGTTAATCCCGCCTGGGTGGGAAACCGCTCAACCTATGATTAGTTCACATACAAACACCACCAAAAGGTGTCAAGGCAGATATGGTTTACGCCTAACACTGAACTTAAACATTTTTTCTATGGGCCGGTTATTTCAAAAATTTTCGTAATATCAATGCGAACAAGTCACTGTTCTTGAGAGCTGAAAAAACCGACCAGACTTTTGACCAGTTCCGCCATGAAGCCCAGGTCCAGTTTGTCCATCGTATCAGAGGGCAGGTGATAGTGAGGGTTGCGAAAAAAGGCCGAGTCGGTAACCATCACGGCCGGAAAGCCTTTGTCCCAGAACGAGGCGTGGTCGCTGAGCCTCACCGCCGGCAATATCCATCCGTCGAGAGGAACGCTCAACGAGACAACCGGAAGTCCGGGATTCTGGTGGAAACTCTTAGCGAGCCTGCGGGAAAAGGATCTTGAACCGAAGTTCCCCACGATGCCGATGAAATTTCCCTCTTTGGGGTAGCCGAAAAACATCAGCGGGAAGGGGTAGCGCTGACAGCCCGGTTCGCGACAGGTGTACCCCACCATTTCAAGACAGATCATGCCATCCAGGGCAAGCTTTTCCCGCCTGGCATTGGCGGCGTAAACCCGGCTGCCCATGAAGCGTGTGCCATAAACCGGCGGTTCTTCGAGCGCGAAAGCAACGAAGGTGACTTTCAAATCGAGAGACCGGCTTCCAGCCACTGCCCGCAGCTCTCGGGCCGTCTCCAGCAAAACGGCCACGGCGCTGGCGTTGTCGTCGGCGCCCACGGTCCCAGTCACCGAGTCGTAGTGAGCGCCTACTAAATAGTGACGGGACGGCGTGCTGCCAAAAGACAACTCGGCCACCACGTTGGACACCGACAACTCGCGATAGAGGTATGGTTCACGGCGAACCGGCACTTGGATGCTCTCGAAGAAGGCATAAATAAAGTCGGCTGTTCTGCGGAGGTTATTGGGATGTCGGACGCTGCGCTCTCCGATGCTGCGTGTCAACATAACCAGGTGGTCATGCAGGCGGCCTTTGGTCTGTTGAAGGTCCATCGCTTCGATTTCCTGCTGTGGTTGTCCATTCGTCGGCGAACCGCCAAACACCGCCAGTACCGCCAATAAGAAAACAAACCATTTCACCCGTCACCACCCTGAATTGAACGCTTTTCGATAAAACCGGCATATAAGACTTGTATGTCATGATCAAGTGCTTGAATCGCCTTCTTTCGATCTCTTTATCCATATCCACGCCAGCGCACTATCTATCCTATGGTCTCAAATGGTTATCAATGTCTCATGTCTGGCATATTCTGATACACGTTGTCAAAATGGACATGTGCCAACAGGTCTGTTATAATAAAGCCGTAAAAAAGTTACGATCCAGGACAAAGCCAAACCTGTTGCAAAGCGGGGACGGAAAACCACGGGCCTTTCGACAGGCAGCCGGGTTGCCAGGGGATTATTCGGTGACAGCCGGGTTGCCCGATTCAGGGGTACCCGGCTTTTTTTTCACATGAGGAATTAGAAATGAAATTGATCGCGTTGATCTTTTCTTTTTTTCTGCTTGCCGTCAATTCAGGATACGCTGAAACCGA
>JBATHN010000998.1:0-2952 GCA_049666885.1 Desulfobacterales bacterium | reverse complement strand
GATAGTGCCCATACACGGTTTCATTAAGGGCACTGGGTAGTTTCCGATCCATAAATGGCCCTTTTCCGCGCCGTTAAATGGAAAACCCCTCGACTCTGGCATGCCAGGAGGGGCGGATCGGGTACCGGTCTATTTTCCCGGACTCAAAGGCACCTGTTGACCTTTGCAAAAACAATCTTATCAAATGCAGCCGGTGCTTTCAATCGAAATGTATGTATTTGTATTTACAATGTATTACTTAGAGATTAAACTTCTTTTGAAAATGATGCACGGTAAGGACTAGACAGGACCGGGCGAAACTGACGTCACCTGAAAGTGTTGACGTATCAATCGGGTCTCTTCAAGTGGACGCAGGCGACGCCGTGACCGGCCCTAATCGGGATGAAACAGCGATTGTCGGAGACTCAGGCCGCCTTGTGACGATCGCCGGTTTACCAGCGGTTGATCAAGTCGGGTTCCCTGATCATCGGTTGCGGCAGGGCAATACAATCTGCAACGCCATCGGAGACGATTGGCTCGGTAACGTGAAATGAGCGGAAAACGCCGATTTTTAAAAAGTCCTATTCGAACCACTTACCTTCCGGCAAGGGCACCGCAAGGAGAAACCGGAACACCAGATAGAACACCGTCACAACGACGGCACTGATCACCACAGAACGTAAAATATTCTTCCAACTCCACCTGTCCTGCGCCAGATACGAATTGAAGATGGCATAGAACAGGTAACTGGCAGGCAGGAAACCAACCAGCGGCATCAGGATCAAATACACCGCGAGGATGACGACCCCGACTATCACGTTGTTCCTTTCCTCGCTCGAATCAAAAAAGGACAACCGCTGCGGTTTCACGAACCCCTTGATGAGCATTAGTACCGAGAGGATAAAGATCACCACAAGGGTGTAGTTGACGAAAAGTCCACCGAGACGGCTCAGATCACGTGTCGCGACGAAAACCACGCCAGCCAGTACAACGGATGAAAAACCGATGATCAAATCCGCATTAAGCATCGCTGTCCTCCATGTTTCTGGTGGACGTCGCCTTACGGCTGCGACGCTTCTCCCGCCATTTGACGAAAACGGGCCACAGGGCGGACATGACACTCATAGCAATGAGCACACCGGAAATGGGTCTCGCTGTCATGTACAGAAACACGCTTCCCCCCGCCGTCCCAGCAAGAATCGACTGCACCAGACCTTCTTCTACGAAAGGCCCCAGAATCAGCCCGAGGACAATGGGAGCAGGGTGAAATCTGAGTTTGTTGCTCACATATCCGATGACCCCGAACAGCAGCATGATCCACACGTCCAATATGTTGTTTCGGATGGCGTAGGATCCAAGCACCGTCATGAATACGATCGCCGGGGCGAGGTAGCGGGCGGGGATATTGATAATGCGGGCGTAGACGAAAGACCCGAAGCACCCGATGATGGTAACGAGAAAAGCCGCCACTAGCAAACTCATGATGAACGCATAAGTCACCGATGCATGGACGCTGAAAAGTTCTACCCCCGGCCGCATACCGTGAAGCATGAGTGCGCCCAGGATGACGGCTGCGGGTGGGGAACCCGGTATCCCTAAAGTGAGCAGGGGAATGAGTGAGCCGGGGGCCATTGCACTGTTGGCCGCTTCGCTGGCGGCCACCCCTTTTATCGTGCCTTTGCCGAATTCCTCGGGATGTTTGTCCCAGCGCACTGCTTCGTTGTAAGACACCATGCTGGCGATGTTTCCCCCCGCTCCAGGAGCAAAACCAATCACCGTTCCTATCACCGAGGACCGAAGCATGAGCACGGGCCTCTTGAAGAGGGATGCGATGACCTCCCAGATCACGCTCAGCTTGGGGATCACCTTTTGGGACGTGTAGGACTCCTGGCGCTTTCCCACGATGTTCGTGAGGATTTCCGGAAGGCAGAAGAACCCGATGAGAGCCACGATTAGTTCGATACCCGCCTGCAGTTCGGGGTACCCGAAGGTGAGCCGTACATCACCTCCCAGCGGAGACATGCCCACCGTGCTCAAGATGAGACCGACGGCACCGCCGAGCAATCCCTTGACGATGAATCCCGAAGAAAGGGTGGCGATGATCGTCAGGCCGAAAATACCCAACCAGAAATATTCCGGCGGTCCGAATTTGAGCGAAGCCTCGGCAAGGGGTGGTGCGGCAGTGGCCAGCACCACGTTCGCCACCAGGGAACCAAAGGAGGAGGCGACTGCCGCGGCCACCAGTCCGTGCTGAGCCATTCCTTTTTGTGTCAGAGGAAAGCCGTCGAAGGTCGTGGCAATTGCGGCGGGGGTGCCCGGGGTGTTGATGAGGACTGCCGGAATAGCGTCCCCGTACATGGCGCCCACATAGATACCCGCCAGCATGATCAACCCCGCCGCCGGAGTCATGGTGAAGGTGAAGGGAATCAAAAGAGCCAAGCCCATGGTGGCGGTGAGGCCGGGAAGAGCCCCGAAGACGATACCCATGAAAACTCCGCCACACAGGGAAAGAAAATTGTCGATTTGGAAGACGTGGATTAAGCCCGAGAGGGCGGCGTCGAACATTGCGACCTCGCAGTAAACCGGCGGTATGGCTAAAAGGGGCATAACTCCGGTTCGTCATCCGTTCCGCCCACCAGGGTTGGAGCGCAGGATATGTTTTAAAGGCGGTGGCGGAGTTCACCACCGCCTCTGCGGTTCAGCATCGCATCTGAATCTGCGGAATGACGCTTACTTTGTTTTAAATTCCTTCAAGATTGGAAGCAGTTCAGCCTTCTTCTTCTCGATGTATGCAGCGGTTTGGGCGGCGTTCATCTTTCGGACCACAAAACCGTCACGTTCCAAGGCTTCCACTACCTCGGGTTTGGAAGCGATATCGAGACAGGCCTTTTCCAGAATTTTCACCGCTTGTTCGGGGAATCCGGGGGGGGCCCCCATGCCACGATCCACACTGGCGGTCATGTCGTAACCCAG
>JBATHN010000997.1:0-5534 GCA_049666885.1 Desulfobacterales bacterium | reverse complement strand
CGGTTGGCTCCGGAACCCGGCCGTGACCACCGACACGTATGTCGCAGACGGTGAGATCGTTTATGGCGAATTCAAAACCGGCGAAGAGGCCCGCAAAGCCCGCGATGTCGTTAAAAACGCCCGAACCGACTTCGAACGGTTGGATGCCGAAGTCGACAAAATCCTGTGGACGTACACCAACCTTTTCCCCGGCTGCCTGATCAAGAGCGTTGAAGGCATCCGCTTGAAAAAGAAATTTTTCTGGGACCAGGCCAAGGTCATCAACCGCCATTGGCTGGCGGCCAACATGAACGGCGAGGCCTATCTGGGATTCAACGCCTTCAACACCAAAAAGATCACCGGAAAAGACACCATCGATTTTATCGAGTTCCGACGACGAATGACCCGCAGCGACGCCTTCGATTTGGAGTTCATGGCGGCTGTGCTCGGCAAACCGCAGAGCTAACCGGCCAAACCACGGAGGAGAGCACAATGCTTTTAGAAGGAAAAAATGCGATCGTTACCGGAGGATCCCAGGGAATCGGGGCGGCCATTGCGCAAGAACTGGCCCGTGAAGGCGCCAATGTGTGCCTCACTTTCCGCAAGCACGAAGAGGAAGCCCAAAAATACGCCGAAAAGATCCGTGGTCTGGGCCGCAAGGCGCTGGCAGTCAAATGCGACATCTCTTCCTTTAAGGATGCCGCCGCCACTGTGCAGGCGGCCATAGAGACTTTCGGCAGCCTCCAGATCCTGGTCAACAATGCCGGGATGAACTGGGACGGGGTGTCCTGGAAGATGACCGAGGAACAATGGGACCGCGTCATCGAGGTTAATTTAAAGGGCTACTTTAACTTTATCCGTCACACGGCTCCGATTTTCAAGGAGCAGAAATACGGCAAGATCATAAACATCACTTCCATCAATGGACTGCGCGGCAAATTCGGTCAGATGAACTACTCCGCCTCCAAGGCCGGCATCGTCGGCCTGACCAAAGCCCTGTCCAAGGAACTGGGGGCTTTCGGGGTCAATGTCAACGCCGTAGCACCCGGCCTGATCGAAACCGCCATGCTCAGGGAATCCGAGGCGCGCGACAAGATCATCGACCTGGCAATGGCCGAAATCGTGCTCAAACGCGTGGGGCAACCGGAGGACCTGGCCTACGTCGTGTCCTTTCTGGCCTCGGACAAAGCCCGACACATCACGGGCGAAGTCATCAAGGTCGATGGGGGGCAATATATATAATCCAGGTTCTGGGTTCAAGGTTATAGATAGTGATTTTATTAACTTTATGCCCCATTGTTAGGACTGGCCGCTTTAACCCTTTGAGTGAAACAGGGAATTCGCCTCGATTGACGCGTAATGTAATTGTTCGAGATCAGTTGTGGCACTTTAGCTGGGAACCGTAAAACTGGAGCCCTGAAGTTGGAACCCTGAATCCCGCCTGGGCGGGAAACCGATCATTGTATGTAAGACTCTGTTTTGTAAATACTATCGAATTCTTATATCATTCTATTGAAGGGTAACATCAGCCATGAACAAGGTAGCCATCATCGGTGTCGGTCAGAGCAAGTTCGTCCGGCAGTATCCGGGATCGATCAGGGAATTGGTGTTCGACGGGTTCAAAGAAGCCGTCGCGGACGCCGGAATTACCACCGGCGACATCGACGCATCGGTGGTCTGTTCGGCACCGGAGTACGACAAACAACGGTCTCCGGCCGGCGTCCTGGCGGAATACCTCGGCCTCAACCCGCAGCCGACCTTTTATGTCGAGAGCCTCTGCTCATCGAGCAGCACCGGACTGCGGCTGGCTTATTCGCTGGTGACCTCCGGCCTGCACAGCGTAGTGGCCGTGCTCGGCTTTCAGAAAATGTCGGAGATATCCTCGTCCGAGTCCCAGGAACGGATGGGCCGCGGCGCGGACATCCAGTGGGAAAGCCCCTTCGGCACCATGATGCCGGCCTACTACGCCATGTATGCCCGCGCCCACATGGCAACATACGGCACCTCACCCGACGATCTGGCCCTTATCCGGGTCAAGGCCGCCTCCTACGGGCAGCTCAACGACCGCGCCGTATACCGCAAGCCGGTGACCTTCGACATGTTCGTCGATCCGAACAACCGCATGTCCGGACCGGTGGCCAGTCCGCTGCGGGTCGGCGACTGCTGTGCCAATGCCGACGGCAGCTCCTGCATTATCGTCGCCAATGAAGAAAGGGCAAAAGCCTTCGGCCGCAAACCGGTCTGGATCCTTGGCACCGGTGCGGCAACGGCCAGCGTCAACCTGGCCGGGCGGGACCTTTTCACCGGACTCTCCGCCGCCCGTGAGGCCGCCCGCCAGGCGTACGATATGGCGGGCGTCAACCCCAAAGACGTCGACGTGGCTGAAGTTCACGACTGCTTTACGATCGCCGAGTTGATGGCTTACGAAGACCTGGGGTTTGCCGCGCCCGGCGAGGGCCGGGAGCTGATTCGCAACAAGGCGACCTATAAGGAGGGCCGCATACCGGTCAACGTGGACGGCGGGCTGTTGTCGAAAGGCCATCCGATCGGCGCCACCGGCGGCTCGCAGATTCGAACCATCGTCCTGCAGCTCAGGGGCGAAGCCGGTGATATCCAGGTCAAGGACCCGGCCGTCGGCCTGATCCACAACATCGGCGGGGTAGGCCTGTACGGAAATGTGACCATTCTCGGGAGGGACACATGAGCACTGTAAAAAGAGAGGTGGACGACCGCTTCAAGAGATTCGGCACGGTCAGCTTCACCGGCATCAGCAAGATCAACGATTTCATCGACCACCTGGACGATGGCCGGGTCACGGGCACCCGCTGCACGGATTGCGGCCGGGCCTTCTTTCCCCCGCGGGCGGATTGCTGCCAATGTCGGACCAGCCTCATGCAGTGGTTCGATGTCGCCGGCAGAGGTCGGCTGGTCACTTACAGCCGACTCGCCTTCGCTCCGGTCGGGTTTCAGGACGATGTGCCTTACTGCATCGCCCTGCTCGATTACGGCGACTACAAGGTGTTCGGTCGAATTGCCGCCGACCTGCCGGAAGAGGAATTGAAGATCGGCATGGAATTGGTCACGACCGTCAATACGCTGCCCAACGGCCAGATGAACTATGTCTTCAAAAAGGAACGGTGAATCATGACGGCCTACAAGTATCTCAAGATCAAGAAAACAGACGGCGTCGCCCGCATCACACTCGCCCGGCCCAAACACAACGTCCTCGACATCGAGATGATGACCGAACTCAACGCCGAACTCGACCTTCTGGGCGTCGACGCCGAACTCAAATGCGCGGTCATTCTCGGCGAAGGGCCGAGCTGGTGTGCGGGGGTGGAGGTGGCCGACCACAAACCTGAAATGGTGTCCGAAATGATCGCGGTGTTCAACGGCATATTCGAGCGCATCGACAAAATAGACGTACCCGTTATCGCGAGCGTCCACGGTGCCTGCCTGGGCGGCGGCATGGAGGTGGCCATCGCCTGCGATGTGATCGTCGCGGCTAAAAGTGCAATCTTCGGCCAACCCGAGATCAAGCTCGGCTTTTTCCCACCCTACGCGGCCATCCGCCTGCCGCAGCTCATCGGACCGGCCAAGGCCGTCGAAGTCTGCACGACCGGCAGGCGGTACAGCGCCGAAGAAGCTTGGCAGATGGGGTTTGTAAGCCATGCGGTCGACGACGACAAGCTGACCGGTACGCTCGACCAGTTGATCGGCGAAATCAGAACCGCCAGCCCACTGATCATTCGCCTCAACAAGCGTGCCGTAAAGAAACATCTCGGTCTGAATTTTCAGGAGGCTCTGGACGGGGTCAGTGACCTCTTTCTCAACAAGCTGATGAAAACCGAAGACACGCTGGAGGGCATTCGCAGTTTCGAAGAAAAGCGGCGGCCGCAGTGGAAGAATAAGTGATTGAGAATAGAAACTTGAAACTCGAAACTCGAAACTTGGATCGGCCTATCTATGCTTTTTTCCAGTTTCCAGTTTCAAGTTTCAACCAAGGAGGTCACATGTCTCAGATTAAAAAAATCGGCGTGATCGGTGCCGGTAACATGGGCAGCGGCATTGTCCAGAAAATCGCCCAGGAGGGGATCGATGTCGTCATGGTGGACATGAAGGACGAGTTCGTCGAACGCGGCCTGAACACCATCCGCAAAACGCTTCAGGAAGGCGTCGAGCGCAAAATCTTTGCCCATGAAGAAGCCGACGCGATCGTCTCCCGAATCAAGGGCACCTCCGACACCAACGCGGTCGCCGATGCCGACCTTGTCATCGAAGCGGTTTTCGAGGACAGGGGGGTCAAGTCCGACCTCTTCAAGAAGCTGGACAAGATCTGCTCTCAGAAAACCATCCTGGCCACCAACACCTCGAGTTTCTATGTGCGTGAATTTGCAGAGCAGACCGATCGACCCGACCGCTTCATCGGCCTCCACTACTTTTACCATCCGGCCAAAAACCGGCTGCTGGAGGTCATTCCGCATGACAAGACCAGCCGGGAAACCCTCGAAAAATCGTTGCTGGCCGCCAAGCTGCATGGCAAGACCGCCATCGTGGTCAAGGATGCCCCCGGTTTCGCCGTCAACCGATTCTTCGTTCCCTTCCTGAACGAAGCCGCCCGCATGTTCGAAGAAAAAATGGCCGACATTCCGACCATCGAGGAAGCTGCCAAACGGGGTTTCAAAATCGGCATGGGCCCCTTTCAACTGATGAACGTCACCGGGATCCCGATTGCGGTGCACGCCGCCACCACCCTGGGTAACGAACTGGGACCTTTTTACGCCCCCTGCGAAACCCTGAAAGCGCAAAAAGAAAAAGGCGTCAACTGGAATATCGAAGGTGCGGCCGACGAATCGAAAATCCAGCCGGTGATCGACCGCTTTTACGGCGTCTGCCTCGGGGTAGCCGCCGCCCTGGTCGATGAAGGGGTGGCCTCGATCGAGGACACCGATCGCGGGGCCAAGATCGGTTTGCGCTGGGTGATGGGCCCCTTCGAAATCATGAACAAAATCGGTATCGAGAAGACCTGCGCGGCGGTCGACGCCGTGGCCCGCAAATACCCGGACTTCCGCATGCCCGACATCCTCATTCGCCAGAAAGCCGCTGGGAAACCGTTCGAATTCAACTTCGTCGATCTGGCTGTCAAGGACGGCATCGCCTTCATCACCCTCAACCGCCCGGAGGCCATGAACGCCCTGAACGAAGCGGTGGTGGCCCAATTATCGGCCCGCTTCACCACGGCCGAAAAAGACCCGGCAGTCAAGGCAATCGTATTTCAGGGTGCCGGAAAGGCCTTCGTGGCCGGGGCCGACATCCGCTATTTCATCAACAAGATCAAGTCCGGCAAAGTCCCCGACATCGTCAATTTCACCCGCGAGGGTCACGCGCTGCTGCTCAAAATCGAAAACGCGTCCAAACCGACCATCGCTCTGCTGGACGGGCTCTCACTGGGCGGCGGCAGCGAACTGGCGCTGGCCAGCCAGGCGATCGTCGCCACGCCGGCCGGGTCTTTGGGGTTTCCTGAAACCGGGATCGGCATTTACCCCGGTCTGGGC
>JBATHN010000996.1:0-1940 GCA_049666885.1 Desulfobacterales bacterium | reverse complement strand
TTGGACGGCAGACTGCGTCAGGTCGGCAGACCACAGGATCTTTACCACCGCCCGGTGGACCGTGAAGTCGCTCGGTTTTTCGGCGGCACCAACTTTTTCGAGGGGCGATTCAATGACGGATTTCTGCACACCGGTTTCGGTGTATTCGAATTGCCGGCGGTCAACGGCAACGGACTTCCGCTGACCGCAACGATTCGACCGGAAGATATTCTCATATCGGTAACCAGCGACTTCGAATTGGAGGGGCAGGTGGTACGTGCCCACTTCGAGGGCATGGCCACCCGACTCTGGGTGAAATGCCCCGGTGGACACCTGGTGGTATTGGCCGGTAGGGGGGAGTTCTTCCCCGGTCAAACGGTCCGTTTGCGTCTGCCCACCGAAAGGATTCGAGTTTTTCCGCCGGAAGCGGTTACGCCGGTTGACGGATCTAACGGGTAAACGGTCTAACGGACTCAACGTGCTGACCATGAGCTTGATGACAGACTATCTGCCCCGGGTGCAATCCTATCTCGACAGTCGGGACTGGCGTGACGTGCCGGTCATGAACGGTCATCGTTTTACGGTCGCCCCGTTCGCCCAGGGAGAATACAACCTGAACTACCTGATTTCCTCGGAAACAAACAGTCTGAAGCTGGTGTTCCGGGTCAACATCGGCACTCAGATCGGGCGGTCGGATCAGGTTTCATACGAATACCGGGCCTTGAAGCTTCTGGCGGGAAGCGGTCATACACCCCAGCCCTGTTTCGTGGACGACACCCGCAAGATTCTCGATCGGGGCGTGCTGGTGATGGAGTACCTGCCGGGGGAGCCGCTGGACTACAAAAGGGATCTGGCGGCGGCGGCGGGTCTTTTTGCCGCGGTCCATCAGGTCGGGGTCGATCCGGCCGACAACCACCTGATCCGCGAAGACGCACCGCTTTCGCTGATATACGAAGAGTGCCGGGGACTCCTGGCGCATTACTTCGAATCGGACCTGGCCGATACCGCGATCCGCGACTATTTGAATGAGGTGATCCTCTGGGCCGATTTTGCCCGTGCGCAGGAGAAGTACTTCACGAGAGATCCCTGGCTCTGCATCGTCAACACGGAAGTCAACTCGGGCAACTTCGTCGTCAATCGCGAGCGCAACTCGATTCATCTGGTCGACTGGGAAATGCCGCGTTGGGGCGATCCGTCGCAGGATTTGTGTCACTTCTGCTCACCGTTGACCACGCTCTGGAAGACCGCCTTCCGGATGACCTCCCACGAAAAGAAAGATTTCATCGATACGTATTCCTGCGGTATCGGAGACAAACACCTTCGCGACACGCTGCCCGATCGAATTCGCCTTCGTGACCCGTTCGTCTATCTGCGGGGCATCTCGTGGTCGGCCATGGGGTGGGTGGCCTACCAGACCGAGTTCTCCGGAATGAAAAATCCCGATACCTGGGAGACTTTGCAGCGCTACGTAGACCTGGCTTTCATCAGATCTCTGTTCGACCCGTTCCTCAAGGATTGACAGTGACGATTTACCGGACGACGCAAATCTGCTATACAGTAAAGATGTTATGCCGCTTGACTATTTTTAATCGAATTGAACAGGGAAGAAAGATCGCGACCCGGCGCGGGTAAACTCAACATTATGATTGCCAAACGGACAATACTCGGAAATGAATTGATCAAAGAGATTATTTCCATCAGGACGGATACGCTTTGGAAAATGCTCGCTCAGAAAAAGGAAAAAACTCTGCCCGGTATCACCGAAGAGGGCGCCACCGGGAAATACGACAACAAGGGGGCCATCTTCATTCCGGGAGGATTGATTTTACAGGATGTGGACGAGAACCCCATTAGATATGAATCCTCCGGGTCGATAGACACCGGCTCGTTTAGTGAGAAAATCAAGTCGGCCATGCGATACGATAATGCCACTCTGCTGTATCCGGATGGCATTGTTTCCG
>JBATHN010000995.1:0-3336 GCA_049666885.1 Desulfobacterales bacterium | reverse complement strand
CCAAACATCAATATCTAAATTTTTTATTCGATTTAACTCTTTTGTGTTATGTGTGACGACGATTAATTTTTTTGCCATAGCAATAGAAGCGATTTGAAGGTCTCTTTCGCTGATCACGACTCCTTTTTTTTCAAGCTGTGTTCTGATAGTTGAATACTTGCGGGCGGCAGTTTCGTCAAAAGGGTATATTTCAAGTTGTGAAATAATGCGTTCAATTTTTTCCCGCCGCTCTTTCTTTTTAACCGGTGATTTCTCGATTCCATAATAAATTTCAGCCAGGGTTATCGTACTCAGGGATAGCTCGGACGGTCTATGTTTTCTAATCTTTATGATGAGCTTTTTATTCCCGCGCATCCAATAGCTAACAATATTGGTATCAAGTAAATATATCAATTTAAGTTCAGTCCAAATCGAGTTGTTTTGTTGGCAGTGCTTTTGGCGTTTCGAAATCGGGGTCCGGTGTAAAAACTTCCCAGAAGTTGGCCGGCCAGTCCGAAGTTTCCAAGGGTTCCAAAATAATTTTGTCGCCTTCTTTGCGAATTTTGACTTCAGATCCTTTAAAACGGAACTCCTTTGGGAGTCGTACGGCTTGGGATCGGCCGTTTTTGAATAATTTTGCAATTGTTTCGATTATTGTCACCCCCTCTGGCAATTAATGGTACTATCAGTATATATCTATTGTTTTTTCAAGTCAATCCGACGTTCAGATACGGATATATCTTCAAATCTCCGTTTTTATGTAGATCCAACTCTACAGGATCCAGAATGCCGTCCACACGACGACCGTGGGGACGACTGCCGCCAGGAAGAGACTTGCCGGGGAGACCTCGTCATCGAAATGTTTTTTCAGCAGGCTTAAGCCGGCCGGGTTGGGTGCGTTGGCGATGACCGTCAGGCCGCCGCCGGCCACGGCTCCGGCCACCACGGCGTATTTGAGCCCGTCGGTGAAACCGGGTACCAGCGTGCTGAGAAACGTGATGGCGGCATTGTCGTTGAAGGCGG
Source organism: Desulfobacterales bacterium (assembly GCA_049666885.1). Classification (GTDB taxonomy): domain Bacteria; phylum Desulfobacterota; class Desulfobacteria; order Desulfobacterales; family SG8-13; genus JARFQH01. The sequence goes on along the minus strand of JBATHN010000995.1, from coordinate 2,334 downwards.
TCAAAATCGTCGCTCCCAGCATCAGCGGTATCTCAGACAGGCTGCTCAGCACCGGTTCGATCCACCAGCCCTGGACCCCTCCGTGGACCACCAGACCCCCGAGGAAAAAACCGACCAGCAGGGCCGGTTCTAGATCGATACGGTTTTGGTACGTTGCGGTCACTTGGGCAAACCCCAGAAAGAACAGCAGTCCGGGAACAAAAAGCGCCGGGTAGTGGGCATTGGCGATGGTCCACCCCATGAAAAGAATATGCACGACGGTCACCCAAACCGGCACGGGATCGTCCCGGTACTCCCAATCCGGATCGATGAAAGGTGGCTGCTGTTCCTCGGGCAGCAGTAACGGTAGAGCCCGACGCATCCGGCGAAGCCGCAATTCTTCGTAGCGCTCCTGAAATGCCTGTTGTGCCAGATCCCGGTCGACGCCTTTTTTATCCATTTCTTCCAAGACCTGCTTTTGGAGCCTATTTTTCAGCTTCCCGCCGAATTCTTTGAGCCGATTGTCAAAGGCATCGACAAAGTCCATCCGGTCCCCCATCTCGTCGATATATCGGTCGAATTGGATTTCCAGACCTTCCCGCGTGATGAAATTTCGCTGGATGGCATCTTTGAGACGGCGCAGACTGAACGCCGCTTGCATCCGGTCCAGTTCGGAACGAAAGGCCAAATAATAGATACCGTTGGCGATGAGGATACCAATCACAGCCTTCCAGCCGAAATGCGATAGCATGAAAGCGGTGTCCCATTTCCAGGGGGTCACCACCATCAGCACAGGCGGTGCGGCAAAACTGGTCAGCGTGCCTCCAACGGAAATGCTGACGAACAGTAGGCCCAGTGTGGCATAACGAAATTTCATAGAGGGGTTCAATTCATAGAATTTGTCAGAAAGCAGAACGGCCGAGATGGTCATGGCCGCCGGTTCGGTGATCAGGGAACCCAGAATCGGCCCCAATGTGAGAATGGACCACCACCAGGCGGTAAGCGAGCCGCCCAGTAAGTCAGCGACTTTGCGCATGATCGTTTCCGAAAGCCGCAGAATCGGTCTCGTTGCCGCCAAGACCATGATAACGACCACGAATATGGCCTCGGTAAAGTTGACCCGGTGAACGATGTAGTCGTGAGCCGTACGACCGTCAAAAAAGACCACGATGGCACCAAACAGAACCACCGCCCAGATGCCAAACACCGCTTCCACCTCACCGAGAAAGTGGAACAATTCAGCGCGGTGGTGGACCGATCCGGGCGGCATCTTTCCTTCTCGAATACTTTGTTCATGATCGTGGGTCCAGCGATGGGCGATGGCCATGAAACGGCCCGTGAGAAAAGTGTGGACGATAGCGGCAAGAAATATCAGGGTCGCTACCAGGTTGAACGGCTCCTGCTTGACACGGCCGATCAGAACCGAAAGGATGCCGTCACCCTGGCCGTCGGAGTAGCTTTGCAGATCCCGGGGAAAATCGACGCCGTTCGTCGATTCCGGAGTGGCAGCCCAGGCACTCGCGGTCAATAGCATAACCACACCCAACAAGCACCCGGCCCAAAAACGAGGGCATCTTCTTATCCGTGGCAACTCGTTCTCCTTCGGGTTATTAGTGGTGATTTATTGTGTCGCAGCCTTGACATTGACGATTCTAATCTTCGATCAATGCATGCAGACCGCGGTGCGCTTTAGACCTTTTTGAAGATGCACTTCAGCTCGCAGCCATTTGCAATGCGCCACCGGTTTTGACTGTGGCAGCAGGTTAGAATGCGCCAGGAAAACGCCGACCGGCAAAGTAATTCATACTGTCCCAACGCCCCAAGTCGCCCAGGCAGCTGCCGACTGTAAACAATCCTTGAATATACATGAATATGGCAAAGCTCAACAAGTTTATCGTGTTCTGCATTCCGGCTGACTTAGTACCTACGCTGATGCAATGCTACCGAACCGAACCAGAATATTGGCGAAAATTCGTTCGACAGGTCTTGATCGACTGAGCTTTGCAATTATATTCATACATTTATATATCAGAAATAGCCGGCTGCTCTGATTTCCAATTGACAATCTGTTTAAGGATCTCCTCTTTCGGTCGGAAAAACAAACTTCTTGTTGAGAGGACTTAGGCAGCAGCGTGAATTCTTTAATAATGGATTGCATCAAACAGCACCATCTCTGCTTCTGAGCCAAATAAGGAGAATACCTTCTATGATCAAATGCATCCTCGTTGGTATCGGCGGTACGAAATTTACGGACGTCGCCATTAATCGGGCAATTGAACTCGCTACCCTCCACGGTGCTTTTCTGACGGGGATTACAGTGGTCGACTTAAAACGCCTTAAGCATATCGGGCCGGT
>JBATHN010000994.1:0-2736 GCA_049666885.1 Desulfobacterales bacterium | reverse complement strand
CCGGGCAGACCGGGCGATGTTCAGTGTAAAAGAGGGAGGTAAAGATTCAATCTGCGGCATCTCCCTTGAACAAAGCGACCAGTCGGCCGCCAAAAAAGTAAACCAGAAGTGCTAAGTGTAGATGCATGATCACACCTGACGTTTTCTCTTCAACCACTTTTGACCTTTTTTGACGAATCTAACCAATACTTAGTCTTATGCGTCAATAGCTGTAGATGATAGAAAAAATAGCCATAATCGCCTTTTTGGTGGAAAGCATCGTGCTCCATGAAATGGCGCACGGTATCGTTGCCCTGCTTTTTGGAGACCACACCGCCGAGAGGCAAGGTCGCATAACGCTGAATCCTATTCCCCATATCGACCCACTCTGGACGATCGCCATCCCCGTCGTGGCTTACTTTATTTCCAGCGGAACGTTTGTCATCGGCGGAGCAAAACCTGTTCCCATAAATCCATCCAACTATCGACGACCGATATTGGGAGACATCTGCGTCTCGGCTGCTGGAATCGCTGTAAATTTCCTGATAGCCGTGATAATGATCTTGCTGCTCAATATTGTTCATATAGTGTCCGGAAATCTCACCGGTTCGGTCATCGCCGCCGTTTTCTTGCGCGTTGCACTCCTGAACATCGTGCTGGCGATGTTCAACCTGATTCCCATCCCGCCGCTGGACGGCAGCCATCTTTTTAAATACTTACTGCCCCATGGGCTGCGCGGCCCCTATGAGAAGCTTGGCCGCAGCGGTGCAGGTTTTATTGTTCTGATCTTAGTCATCAATATACCCGGATTATGGAATATCTTCAGAACCTCGTTCTATTGGGTGGGAGATTTCCTTCTTGCTAACCTCGTCTTTTTATAACTGGTTCTGATCTGCAAGGAATTCTCGCTGGAAGAACTCTCCAGGCTCATATTTTAACGAATTGTCAGCATTGAAATGCTTATCGAAGAAAACGGTCTGGATAAAACCGGGTTTGTTGGACAAATCTCAGTTTCATGACATTAGCTTTTTTCTGGATTAGATTAGGTTGTGGAGGCTGCAAAATCTGTAACCGTTCACAGAGTTGCAAAGTCCGATGCGGTTCAAACCACCTAATTGTAAGCGTTTACAGGGTGCCGCAGATGCAAGGCGTCGGGCGCGCAGACGTACTTTTGTACATCAAGTGCCCGACAACAAAGCAGATGCGGTGCCCTGTGAACGCTTACCAAAATCTTAATGCAGCAGTAGCTCGTATATCGGCGCGATGTTTATACCTTTTGAGGTGGGACCGAGTCGAAAAAGCCCGGTTACAGAACCTGCATCGCTTGTAAAGTAGAGTTGACCATCGGGCCCCATCAGCATTCCGCTTGGCCGTGCAAAACGGCTTCCATCGCTGCGTTGGAAGCCAGTGACAATGTCTTCCACGTCGATGGGTTGGCCGTCGAAAAATTTAACCATTACGATTTTGGGTGGCCTGCGAGTTTCCGGACCACCTCCGGGTGCAACTGCCCAGGAACCGTGAATTGCAACGAGAGCATTTCCATCAAAGTAGTCGCTAAGAAATGTATTGGTGACGAAAGTTATCCCTTGTGGAGTGCTACGGGCCTCAAAGGTAGCGCTGGGGGGTGTCGCCTCACTTGAGGGTCTTGGCGCCGGGCTTGTGGCACACTCGCCACTTCGAAACGCGTCATTATAATACTGAAACCAAGGCATCCCATGAAAGGAATGGTCACTCAGGGCCGAGAATACTTCCGGGGGTTGGGAATACCCTAAATTATCGGGGCCGGCGTTTGATGCATATAGCATGCTTGTCTCTGGATTAAAAGCAATCCCAATGGGGTTTCGCAGGCCTGAGGCATAGGGAATTATTTGGGGTGGATTAACCGTTTCGTCAACAACAAAAACTCCACCGCGACGACGCTCGAAAGGATAACTCTCGTCAAGGTATTCATCCGAACAATTCCCACTAATGCCGATACTTATGTATAGTCTGTTATCGGGGCCAACTATCACTGTACGGCTCCAATGACCACCTGTCGCAGACGGTAGTCTTACATATAACTTAAAGTCACTGGCGTCCAGCGAGGTGTCTGAGCCTGAGTATGCTGCTGTATAGAGACCGGCGGTCTCGGCAACGAATAATTGTCCTTCTCGGTAAATGACACTATGATTGATACCGGGAAGGCTAACCAATATTTCGGGTACTGTGTATGGTTCTTTTAGCCGAAAAATATGATTACCAGCCGATCCGATAATTATTTCTTCATTTGGTCCCAACGACAAAAAGCGTGGACTGCTCAAAGCAGCAAGAAACTCGACTTTAAGACCTGATGGTACTTTAAGTTCGATGCTTTGGCCATTCACCGTCAGTGTCTGTGATCGAAGCGTGATTCCATTGGAATGCGAAACGAATATAGAATTCAAACCGAGTACGAATGCCAATATATTGATCTTAAAAATATTCATGAAAATTCTAGTAATTTATCCTGGAAAGTGCTCACTCATTACTGAAGTCAGAAAGTCGCAGTTTGATATGCAAAATATACAAACCGGTTATAAAAAATAACCGTAAATATTTTGGAAAATAGAATTCTTCTTTTTTTCTCTATACTTTAGAACTGATCACACCCAGCTGAAAACTATAATAGATTGTGTGAATATTTGATCCCTCCTTGAAACCATTTACCAATTTGGATGAAAACATTTTTCCGTTGCGCCATGCTTTTTAAAAAACGTCGTAAAACTAAATTTTAAGTTG
>JBATHN010000993.1:0-2319 GCA_049666885.1 Desulfobacterales bacterium | reverse complement strand
TCCAGGGAAAAGTATCGGCTGAAGCGTGTGGGCCAATAGAAGCGGGGATAAACATCGAGGCGCTGCCCCCTGGCACCCTCCTGACGATATAAATAATTGTAGCTCGAAAAGAGATCAAAATAGAGGTTCGATGAAAACAGTTGCTGTTTGATGCCAAAAAAAGAGATCGCCGGAAGCCGCTGCAGCGTGTCGTCGTTCTCTTCGAAACGGCGTTTGATCACATCTTCGGTCCACTGGAAATCGATGTCGAGGTTGAATTTATTCCAGGTACGGGTCAGGTCGAAGCGGTTCAGCCGCTGCGGGTCGGTGTAGTCGTCCAACTGCCGGGCGAACGCACTGAGAAAGTAGGCGTTCGTCGCGTCATAGCCTGAATACCCGTTTTTGAACTCCTTCAGATAATCCTGATCGCTGACGAAGTCTATTTCCAGCCGGCCGCGCCAGTCGTCCCCGGCCGTAAAATAATGCCCCCCCCTGAACCAGTAGCGGTCGTGGTTGGGGCGTAGGACGGTGTCATCTGCATACCCCCATTTTTGGCTGGAATCATCGGTGCCGTCGTCGACCTTGCTGTCGTTCAGATAGTCGCCCATCCAGGCGCCTTTGCCGGTTTCACTTAAGGCGTACCGAAACTCGGCGCCCATTTTGTTGCCCCGTTCGGTCATGTAATTTTCGTAGAAAGTGGCATCGACACTGTCGCTGATGGCCCAGAAGAACGGCTGATTGATGAAGTATCCCCAGCGGGTAGAGGCCCCCAGTTGAGGCGCCAAGAACCCGGTTTGTCGTTTGGTTTTGGCCGGGAAGACAAGGTAGGGCGAATAGAGAACCGGAATCCCTCCGGCACGAAGCGTGGCCCCTTTGACAACGCCGTACCCTTCCAGTGTTACATCGATCTGTTTGCCGTTGATGATCCAATCCGGCTGCGAGCCGTCGCAGGTGGTCACGCCGGCATTTTCGATTTTGTACGTCTTTTCACCGGTCTTCAAGATCTTCTGGCCGGTGATGTGGAAATTGTTTTCTCTCAGATAAATCGAGCCGTCATAGAGGATGCCGGTCTTTTGGTCGAGGTCGAGATCGATACGGCTTCCGGTTAAAAAGTCGCTGCCGCTGGTGACCTTTACATTGCCTTCGGCCAGGGCGGTCATGCTCTGCTGGTCGAACTGCACCCGGTCGGCGCTGATGATGCGATCGCCTTTGGTGATGAGGACATGTCCCTCCGCAGTGTAGCGTTGCGACTTTTCGTCATAGCGCAGTGTGTCGGCGTCGATTATCCACGGCAGTTCGGTGTCGTTGCGGTTGAGCTTGTCCAGAAACCCATCGAAGTTCTGAGCCCGGGCTGCGCCGGAGGTCAGAACCAGACAGAGGTACAATGACAGAAAAATGCAGGGCCGTTTTACGATAATCCGAACCACTGCCGCAGCCGCCGCGATAGGCGGACGGATGGTGGCAGTGGATGCGGATTGATGCGACATTAAACCTTCTGTGGCGACATTATCGGATTCCCGGTTGAACGGAGCGAGAATTTGCAGTATAAAAGCTAACTCGGCGAAAAATGTCAAGAAAGGGTTGGGGGATTAGGCAATCCTCTGTAAAAACAAGTATCCTCTAATACGAAAATGAGGTAGGTGCCTCCGCCCGGATAACCGGTTTTGAGTTGCGGCTGAAACTCGCCACCTACTGGTTCTAAGTCCGTACCAGGCCCGTCTTCAAATAAGGTATTCGGGTTTTTTTCCAATGTTGTGCTTTTTTAACGCGGTATCGGCTTTGGGTCCGGTCTAAAATCCCGACTCAGACAGTCAGCCGCTATTCTAAACCGCTCTTCCGGGCTCAACTGGCTAAACCGGCTAAACCGGCTAAACCGGCTCAACGGGCATAACCGCTCATCCGGGCACCGGCGAATCATTTTCATGCACCGTGGCGGCCCGCAGGGCCATGAACGTTTAAGAAGCAATACTGAGGCGGTTATTTTTATGCCACAATTTAACGAGGAGAAAACCATGCTGAAGATGGGCATCATTACGGGATTTCTGTCCCGCACAAAGGACCGCTTCCACAACTACAATGAACCACTCGAGCTCGAAAAAAAATTCGAGTTGATGACCCATATCAGCGGGTACGACGGCGTGGAGATTGTTTATCCGTATGAAGTCAACGATGCGGCGCTCACGCAATCGCTGCTGGAAAAGTACCAATTGAAAGTGGCGGCCGTCAACGTCAACGTCAAGGCCGAACCCGAATTCCGTAACGGCGGCTTGACCTCTCACGACCTCGAGGTTCGGAAAAAAGCCGTTCGTTTCATCAAGGAAGCCAAAGACTTCGCGGCGG
>JBATHN010000992.1:0-2566 GCA_049666885.1 Desulfobacterales bacterium | reverse complement strand
ACAGGCATTTGCCCTCCCATTGAATATCCTTTGCGCATGCGAGCACGGCTGCGCTGACGTGCCGCCTTTTGAGTATCACTAAGTTCCAATGATTTTGCATAGGCGGCTAACTTGGCTACCGGTAACCCGCGTCGGGTAATAATTATCTCGTCTCCGTTCTGGACTGCGTCAATATAGCGTGAAAGATGCTGGTTGGCTTCACGAATGTTGATAAGCTGTTTCATAATGGTCACCCTTGTTGATTTTAACAATTCCGAGCTGATTTTAATGTAGTACGTACTACAATTTCTGTCAAGAGGGAAATCTAACAGTATCAACGACTTGGTGTGCAACAGCCCGTCCTCGTATTCGAAGTCGAGAAAACCGCGACGCCTGTTTTCTATCACCAGATCCGTGTACGAAAATGCCGCCTGAGGGTACTTGTAGAGCATTCTCTTGCAGGTGTGGGTGGACGTGTTGCCAAGGTAAATGTAATATTCCTTGACGTCCTCGCCGTGATTGCCTTCGGCGCCAGTCAGACCAAACAGGCGCTCCTTCAATATCGGGCCATTTCCGTTGCAGAGCACCAGGGCAAAGCAGAGATACTGGTGCCGGTCGGAAATCCCGGCCAGGCCGTCTTCTCCCCAACGATACGCCCTGCTCGCTGCACGCTCATGGGGGAAATACTCTAAAGCGCTGCCGTCTGGGCTGTAGTCTTCCCTGACCGCTCCCCAAGCCCTCTCGCTCACATAAGGTCCCCACTTTTTCCAGTTTGCGCGGGGTACTTTGATACGTCTATAGTTTTGACGTAGAGCTATCGATGATTTCGATGAACCTGTGAATATCGAATGACAAATGGTTGACAGTAATTATGCTATCGTATATCGTCGATCTACGATTAACAAACAAGGCTCTGCACTAACAAAGCGGTATCGCTCATGGATCAAAAGGTTGAATCGCTCATAGATTACCAAACCTTTGCCCGTATTTGCAAAGCTTTGGGACATCCGGCCCGGATTCAGATCGTCGAGCACCTGAAAGCAATCGATCATTGCATCTGCAGCGAAATTGTCCAAATACTGCCCTTGGCTCAGTCAACCGTGAGCCAACACCTGAAAGTGCTGAAAGCCTCGGGACTCGTCAAGGGAGAGGTGGAAGGCCCCCGCACCTGCTACTGTTTGAATAGAGATATTTTAGACAACTTCAAGAAAACCGCAGGGTCAATCTGAGCCCTCAGCGTGCCGACTCTATTTGCGAGGCGAACGATGACATCGTGCTGTCAAGAAAAAAAAGATCCCTTTCCATCCGCCTGCGCCTGCCAAGAGGCTCCCTCCGGTTGGAACCCGAACGTTCCCAAAATCAGAGACGATACGTCCGCCTGTTGCAGCGGCGCTCAGACGCTCAAACTCGATTCTCCGCATGAAAAACCAGGCTACCGGCTGTGGGGCTTTGTGAAAGACTTCCTGGCGGCACCGGCAAGTCCGGTTCCGCAGGTACGCAGCCAAATGAGCCATGAGGACCGCCGGGGCACCCTATTTGCTCGCCTTGGTGTCGGCCGGGACAACTACTGTATTACCCCCGGACTCTATGCCATCGGTACGCCGGATGCGCAATCGCCGGTAATGGTCACCGCCAACTACAAACTCTCCTTCGATGTCCTGCGTTCCCATCTTGCGGGTATCAGCGCCTGGATTCTGGTGGTGAACACCCGCGGCATCAACGTCTGGTGCGCGGCCGGAAAAGGGACCTTCTCCACGCAGGAGGTGGCCTATCGGGTGCAGGCCGACAGGCTGGCGGATATTGTCACCCACCGGCGCCTGATCCTACCCCAGCTTTCCGCCACCGGTGTCTCCGCACATCAGGTGAAATCCCTGTGCGGATTTGAGATTGTTTGGGGCCCGGTTCACGCTAAGCACATAAAAGAATTTTTGGACAAACAAATGAACGCCACGCCGGAAATGCGCAAGGTGACCTTTACGCTTCGGGAGCGGGTGGAACTGATCCCGGTGGAACTTAACCAATTGGGCAAACCGACGCTATACCTGATTCCGGCACTGTTTCTGCTGTCTGGTGTGGGGCAAGGTATCTTTTCGATCAGCACCGCCGTCTCACGGGGTACAACGGCCCTATTGGCTTACATCCTGGCGATTGCAGCCGGTGCCGTCCTGGCGCCGGCCCTGTTGCCCTGGCTGCCCGGCAGGGCCTTTGCCATCAAGGGAGCCGTGATGGGCGCAGCCGCTGGCACCATGTTGTCGGCCTTCTTTGCCGGACAGCTGGCTTGGTTGGGAATGCTGGCCCTGACCCTCTTTATCATGGCCGTCAGTTCTTATCTGACCATGAACTTTACCGGGTCAACCCCCTACACATCCCCCACCGGGGTGGAAAAAGAGATGCGCAAAGCCATCCCAGCCCAGGCGTTCGGTGCCCTCGCCGCCTTGGCACTCTGGGTGGTCGCCGGATTTATGGGATCGTAAGCTTCATTTCATCAAGCACCGCTTCGGGAGAAAGACAATGGAGAATTTCAGATACCTTCGCGGCGTAACCTCGCTGGTCTACGAAAAAGACAGCTGTGTTGGTTGCGGCAGCT
>JBATHN010000991.1:0-1639 GCA_049666885.1 Desulfobacterales bacterium | reverse complement strand
TGCTGCGCCAGAAAGACCATAGGCGCCACTCCCATCCCGCCGGCAACGATAAAGACCTTGCGGGCAGATGGCGGCAAGACAAAAGAACTGCCGAGGGGGCCCAGGACGTCAAGGGTCTCACCCGGTTTTCGGGTGGCGAGCAGGGCCGTGCCTTTACCGACCATCTTGTAAAGCACTTCGATGCCCTCTACACGGTTGTCCTTGCGGATCAGCTTGTGAACCGAAAAAGGCCGCCGCAGCAACGGCTCCAAGCCTTCGGATATGCGCAGCATGACAAACTGCCCCGGTTTGGTCCGCGCAAAGCCATGGCGGCACGTCAAACCGATTTCAAATATGGTCGGAGCGATCGCCTGATTCCAGGAGATGTGAGCTTTTTGTTGAAACATGACGCTTCCTCATCGTAGGCCGATCACGGCTGCAAACCGGCCGGTAGTGCCTTCGCCGCGGTAGGAGAAAAAACGGTCGGCATGACAGCGGGTGCACAGTTTGCTGGCGAATATGTGCTCGGTCGGCACACCGGCCTCGCACAGCTGGTCGTGACTGATGGCCCAGAAGTTAAAATGGTGATCGGCGTTTTTGTAAGGCCAGAAGGATCGTGGAATCTCCTTCCGGTAGTGCACGAACTCCGCGCAGCAGGGACCCAGCGAGGGGCCGATGCCGGCGACCAGATCACCGGCCGCGGTACCGAAGGCTGCCGTCATCTCTTGCAGCGTGCGGCCGATGATGTTGCCGATGCTGCCGCGCCAGCCGGAGTGGATGTTGGCTACCACCCGCCGAACCGGATCGTACACCATAATGGCCTGGCAGTCGGCCACCTGGATCGTGAGATACCGCCCCCGTTCATCGGCCACCAGGGCGTCGACCAGCGGCGGTCGGCCGGTCGGCGGGCCGGATACGACAGCAACATCGGTGCCGTGTACCTGCCGGGCAAACACCAGCTGCGTTGCCTCAAGACAGTGCCGGATGCTATCGCGGTTGCGGTCAACCCGTTCCGGCGCGTCGCCGACGCTGAAGCTTGTATTGAGGGAGCGATACGGCGTCCGGCTGCAGCCGCCTCGACGCGTAAACACCGCGTGCCGGAGTTCCGTAAAATCCTTCAGATTCGGAAATTGCAGGAAGGCAACACCGTTGCGGCGGTTTTCAATCAAGACGCTGTCTCGGGTGGTCAAGTGGTGTTAAACCTAAACTGATCGGTTCCAGGTTCAGGGTTCTGGGTTCAAAGGTTATGATATGCTAATTTCAGAACCTTTATAGGGCATTGTTTAAATTCGCCGTTTCCATCTATTGGTTCAAACAGGGTATTCGAACCAATTTATGCGTCATACAATAAATAGAAACCCTTTACAGTACTTTAACTGGGAACCGTCAATTCCATTTGGGTTGGAAACCGCTCAACCCAAGATTAAAGCTAAATTACTCTCATAATTTTTCGCTGATGTCCATGGCCTGACCCCAGAGGTTCAAGGTTCACCTTTCACCGTTCAGGGTTGACGGATTGAGGCGTTATGGGGTCAAAGGTTCACCGTTCAGTGTTGAGGGATTGAAGTCCTTATAGAACGCTGAACCCAGAACCCTGAACCTTTGAACCCTATAACCGTATATGTCGTCCGCTCACCCTACCCTCCGACCACATGTAAGG
>JBATHN010000990.1:0-1703 GCA_049666885.1 Desulfobacterales bacterium | reverse complement strand
GTCTTCCGGTGATGAGCATTGCATGTTTTTCGTGTTCAATGAATTCTGTGACAATCCTGAAGCACAGCGGCATGCCCGAGAATCAGTGACAAGTGAATAACAAATACAACCAAAAGTACCCGTTGATAAGAGACACCTTTGTTTGGATTGGCCGCTTTTACCCATTGGGTGAAACATGGAATTTCGACTCAATTGAAGCGTAAAGGGATTTCTATGATTTTAATTCATGCGAAATATTAGGCAACCTTAAGTCGTTTGATGTTGCACCTGCTTCTGTCCGCAAGTCTTTCTTCAAATTCTTCCTCCGATCCAAGCCTGACCTTCGATCCTTTCCGCTCCTTCTTTCGGGAAAATGAGTTGTATAAGAAAACTTTCTCCTTTCAACGTTTGACCGTCGACCTCCGCGATCTTGAACTTTATCAGCCATAATCAGAAGTGCACCGCTTCTTGCAAATCTAAATTGCGGTTGAATTTTGGGTCATTTTTGTAGCAGTCACCGCACTTGACATAAACCCGGTCCTCAACCTCGTACAGGACACCACCCAACAAGCCGTAACCTCCCGAGGTTTTGTGGATTTTAACTTCCGCCGGGAAACCGCAATCAATGCACTTATTGTGTATTATTCCCGTCTCGCCCCCCATCGTATAATCGATAATCTTTTTTAGCCTGTTAAGACTTATCAACATGAATATCGCCTTTCCATATATAAAGTGTCAGGTTGCAGTCGGTTTGTTGCGGTAGTGTTGGTTGGGAATAAAAAGTTGACAATTGCACCGAGATATTTTTAATCCAACTGAGGGAATAAATCTCGGCAGCTCGTTGCGATAGAATCGATGAAATCAGTTTTTAACAGAATCGTGACGCGCCGTGGGTTAATTTACTTACAAATGTATTACAAATTCGGTATAAATGTCAATAAATAAACTTTAATATGGAACTATAGATAGTTAGAGTGATTTATTTTCGGTCCACAATAGCCGTACTATATCCGGACCAGTCATGACCTCCTTAACAGAAATAGGTTGTATGAGTGCGAATCAGAGATAATAGAATGACAAATATAATGTCATTTTATCAATATTTTAACGCTTGCTTTTCGAATCATCTCATACTATGGAAATCTAAATTTGATAAAAAATTGAACAAAACGGATTTAAAAACTTCTTACTGCTCAAGATATTCTGATCATTTTCTCACCACATAGTACGATTTTCTGATGGAATTTGGGTCTGTTGTAAAAGATTGTCAGATGAATTTTTCAATTGTGCTTTCATAACCGTCACCCATTCACGATTTTTTTTAAAATTGAATAGAGTCTATTCAGCCACCCCTTGGAAACCCTAATGGAAAGGAGCGGTATGAAGCGATTCTCATCGTATCGTGTCACTCTCTTGTTACTCGTGTTCGTCCTTGGTGCTTCGCTGCGGCCCTTTTTCGCGGTTGCGCAAACTTGCGAGGAACCGATCGGAAAAATGGTTTCCGTGCAGGGAACCGTGGAATCTCAAAAGGCGGGTGATTCGCAGTGGCAACCGGTTAAACTAAACGACGCGCTGTGTCCCGGCGACACCATCCGGGTTCTAAAGAACAGCCGGGCGGAAGTCGCCCTGGCGAATCAATCCGTTTTGCGCATCAACGAGAACACGACGATCACCCTCGAAGGCGTGGACGAAGATCGGACGACCCTGGTCGACCTGCTCAAGGG
>JBATHN010000989.1:0-5089 GCA_049666885.1 Desulfobacterales bacterium | reverse complement strand
TTTTTCCCCTATGGCCCCTTATAGAAATGATTGACGGCGATGTCAATTCGCAAGCCAGTTATATACTTGGATCCTTGAAACCTAAATTATTCTATAAGAACCAGCGCCAAGAAATTCCACTGCCCGTGTGTTTCCTTCCGCGTATCGATCTTAAAACCGTTTCGGCGGGCTGTCTTGAATACATCGATGCCGCAGGCCTCCAGCATCGGACGCACTTTTACTTTGCTTTCTTCGGTTTTTAGGGGCTCACACGGAGTCCCGCTGCTACCGGACGATCAGGTGCTTGCGACCCCCGAGGTGGAGCCGTTGCCGGCCGGTAAGGCGGCCAAGGCAAACGCTTGGTAATAGCCCATATGATAGGCTTTGCCTTCCAAACGGCAGGCAACTTCAGTCAAAAGCCGACCGTCCGCACCGCTCAGCAAGATCGCCTTGGAATATTCGCCGATCACCTCCTTGGTCTCATCGATGTCGGGTGTATTTGGGGGGTGATGCCCATCTTTTCCAAACATGGGGCAACCATAGATGCATTTCCATTTCACCCATTTCTCGATGACGATGGAATCGGTATCGATCAGTTTTATCTTTTCTGCACCCAGCTTAATCGCCCGTTGAAGTAAGATATCGATCTTTGAAGACATCTTTGTGGAGACGCCCTCAGCATCAGGCTGTGCATGAATGTCGTCGGTTTTCAATGACGCCGCAGTTTTCCGGTTCTGCAGACCGGGTTTTCGGGCGCGAACCAACATGCCCCTGGTTTTGGGAGAACTGTTGAAGCCTGTCTCACCTCGTGAGTCGACATCCACGAAACCGGTTTTTCTCAAGTATGCCAGAAAATCCATTTCCGGTACCGCACCGCCCTCTCACTGAAACCAGCTCTGAATTCTTGCTTTCAAATCTTTTGATGCCGGTCCCACCAGAAACTGGTCGGCTACGAAGAGCCATCCGCCCGGTTTCAGAAGCCTGTAAATCGCTGCTATGACATCTTCTTTTTCCGGGATGAGATTGAGGGCGCCGTTTGAAATGACGACATCGAAACTCGTATCTATGCCGACCAGGTCTTGAACACGGCTCAACTGAAAAACGACATTTTCAGCTCCGATTTCCTTTTTGTTGGCCTCCGCTCTCCGGATCATTTCCGGAGTTATGTCGATACCCATTACTTTGCCGGAAGGCCCCACAACCTTAGAAGCCACGAGAGCATCCATTCCCGCCCCGCAACCGATATCGAGTACGCGGGAGCCGGGTGCGATTTCGCCCAGGGAAAACGGATTGCCGACGCCGCAGAAGGAACCGGCGACGGCTTCCGGCAGCTCCGACACAATTGCGGCATCATACTTCAATCTCTCAAGCCCGGCTCGTCCTGTCGGATATTTAAATTGCCCTTCAGGACTGACGGCAACTTTAGCGTATTTGTCGCGGATACCGTCGTGGATCTGCTTTAGGTCCTGAGTACTCAAGCGGGAAGACATTGCACCCTCCTTTAAAAATTGAACACCTTGCCCTCGGCAATCATATCAATCAGATGTGGGGCGTCGTCCAGCAGCATGTTGGGGAAAAATTTGGCCTCGTCAACCTGACGGGCATTTGCACACGGCGGTCAGACCCCGATGGGAATGTCGTTTTCCAGGAGGTACGGAAAATAGTCATCCGGACAATCCCCGGTAATGGCCTTTTCCTTGAAATTCCGAGTTTTGTCGGCTCACAGCGTACCGTCCTCGATAAAGAAGATATTGACCTTGTGCCCTTTTTCGTGTGTGAATTTGGCGAATTGAAAACATCTTGTGGTCAGATTTTTTGCTGACCGATGCCGGAATAAACGGCTTTGCAGATACCGGAAACGCCGCCTTTGATCCCCTCGGGATTCTTAAAGCCTTCCGTGTTCCTGAGGGTCTCTATGTACGATTCTGCCGAAACCAACGAGCGATAGGCCGTGGCGACGTCGCCACCCGGTTTAATCATAAAAAGCCATCCCTGACCGTATGGATCTGCGTTGATTTGAGACGGATTTTTCGCCGTAATTTTGTTGTAGTGTACTTCTCCGGCAACGGGCGTGTCGATGTAAAGAATTTTGCCGGTGATGGCAAAGGCAACCGATTCATTTGCTTGAACCGTCTGCCCCTCTTCTAAAAGCCAGTCGGCATCTTTTATGCCGCCCATTAAAACCAAGGCGGGTTGCGTCAGTCCGAACATGATGGTTCGATTCTCTCGTTTGCCCCACAGACCCTGTTTAGAGCAGTAGTGCCGGTCTTCGGGGATTTCCACTGTTTTACCCAGGAATTTCTTAATAACGGCCATACGATGCTTCTCCCAGTCCTTTAGTTAGTCCTATTCTTGATCGGTTCCAGGTTCAGGGTTCAAGGTTCAAAGGTTACAACCAATGGATACGGCATATCCTATTGATCAAGATCCGAAATACCAGACATACCCTATTGGGTGAAACGGTTTTATAATCATCATAAAGTCAGAATCATTTAGATATGAGCACCACCGCTGGCCGTTGAACGTCCAGTTTGATCGCAAAAGAAACTTAGGCGTAGTTTCATACAAGCTGTTTAAGGGCTTTTCAACCCAGGGTAACCTGAACCGCTCAATCCAGGTTAGTGTCTATGCACTGTTTCGTCAAAATCACTGATCCGTGTCGTAGTCGTTCATCTTTTTAGCAATTTGTTGAAAAAGCTTTTGCCTTCGATTTTCGGCGGCGGCAGTCCCAGTTGGCGACAAATGGCGGCCTCGATGGCATTTTGGGCCACATCCGATCCCTCGGCCACGATTTCATCGCCCACCATTACAGCCGGTGCCACCGGCAAATCCAGTTCGAAATATTCATCGGTCATGTAGTCGGATTTTGGTTTCGACATGACCTCGATGTCAATTTCATATTTTTGTCCCAGCACGGGGATCATTTGCTTGAAGTGCTTTCACGGCTTGCCGTTGGGTTCGTTCAGGAAAAATCGTAACTTGAGCATGGTTAACCTCCGCTGTTTTCTTTGGTTAGCGATGCCATGCGATCTAAAAACTGATCGGCGGGCAGAAAATCCACGAGGCGCAGATCATCTCTTTCACGGCCGTCCGGGTCGATGAAGACGACCGTCGGCACTCCCTTGACGTTGTAGCGTTTGAGCAACTCCTCGTTCAGTGCATTTTCAGCCCGTGTCAGATCCACCTTGACCATAATAAAATCCTTGTGTGTCTGGGCAACGATGTCGGATTGATGAAAGGTTTCATTTTCAAGTTTAACGCAGGGTGAGCACCAGTCGGCATAAAAATCGACGATAACCGGCTTGCCGTTTCGCCGTGCATTCTCAAGCAAGTCGTCTGAATAGGGCTGCCACGTTATCCCGGGTCCCCGAAGTACCCAGCTCCCGATGAGCAAAGTGGCCAGCACGAGCCCGGCCGTGCCGGCTACAGCCCGTATCCACGTGAATCTGTTGGATTGGTCTTGGACCTTGGCTATCCACCCCAAATGAAGCCCGGCGGCAAGGGCTACAGACGCCAGCAGAAATGTATACGCGTTTTGAGGCAGCAATGCCCGAAGGTAGTAGGCGGCCATGCCGACCAGGACCCACGCCATCATTTTTCGTACCCACAGCATCCACTCCCCGCTGCGGGGCAGTCTCTTGAGCTGACCGGAAAACAGCGCTAGTACAAAAAGGGGCAACCCCAGGCCGAGACTCAGCGTAAAAAAAACAACAAAGCCCAGCCAGGCGCTTTCCAACCCGGCCACCCAGGTCAACAGCCCCAGTACAAAGGGTCCGATGCAGGGTGCGGCCACAACCCCCATGGTCAGGCCCATAAACAGGCTGCCGAAGTATCCGGCGTAACCGCGTGATGCAAATTGAGTCACGGCATACGGCAACCGCATTTCCCATAAACCGAACAGGCTAGCGGCAAATAACACCAACACGGTCGCAATCGCCATCAGGACGACAGGATTCTGGAGCATTGCCCCCATCAACCCGCCGGTCAATGCGGCGGTGACGCCCAATAGTGAATTGGTCACTGCCAACCCGATCACATAGCAGGCCCCGTGGGTGAAAAGGCGCGACTGCCGGCGGTCGCTCTGGCCGGCGAAATAGGAAATGGTAACCGGAATGATCGGATAGACGCATGGGGTCAAGTTTAATGCCATGCCGCCTGCAAAAACACCCAGCAGGGCCCAAACCAATGCCCATCCGTTAAGGGTTCCCGGCAACCCCGGCTCCGCGTTCATTTCGGAAAGCCCTGCCGGGATCACGGCTATGGGCAAATTCCTGGCGCGCCACTCCGGATAGCCCAGTGGGTCGCGATGGATATTTTTGTAACCGAGTTTAACAGCCACACGGGCTGCGGCGTCGCTGCGGGCTCATGCCAGGCCCGCTCAGTAAAATACGATAAAGCGTTGCTTATCCGGCCCAAGCACTTTTTTCAGGGGGCCTTTTTTCTGCCAAAGTGCCAGCCAGGTCGGCTCCATGGGAAAATTTTGGGCACCATCGATGTGACCTGTTCGGTATTCCCATTCCTGGCGTGTGTCCACCAGCAGCAGCGCTTGCGGGTTTAAACGATAGCGATCCCACAAGGCTTGCGTTGCAATGATCTGATATCCGCCCTCTCGGGCCTCCACCTGTACTTCGCTCCAGTTGATTTCCCTTGGGGCTGCTGTTTGGTGGGTATACCAGAGGACACCGGCTGTGACGCTCACGGTTATCAAGGCCAATAAGATTTTAGTAATTTGAGAGATATTTCACTCGTCTTTGCTTTATGGGTCTGCTATAGCTGCTGTCATATTAATGTTCCGATGGGTGTCAAAACGCGATTTTCATTCGCAACATATTTTTGGCAACCGCTACCATAACCATACAATACTTCGCTAGGAAAAGCCAATGGCTCTAATTTCCGAGGTGGCAGAAAATATTTTTGAGATCAGACCAGAGGGAAATGGGCTTGAGTGTTTTCCGCTGTGCACTGTCTATCTTGTCGTGGATGATATTACAGCCCTTGTGGAGGTCGGTTTCTCAGTTCAGATACCGGATATTCTGCAAGCGTTGCACAAGCTGAACCATGATATGCGAAAGCTTTCCTATATCATTCCTACCCACGTTCACCCGGACCA
>JBATHN010000988.1:0-3292 GCA_049666885.1 Desulfobacterales bacterium | reverse complement strand
CCGTCGGCGAAAAAGTCGTGCAAGGCAAGGAGGTTTTCCAGATACGGTTCCACCTGAAAGATCCTCTTTCCCTTAGATTTGAGTTCTCGCAGAACAGCACACATGAGTTTCGTGAACTGCGGGTACTCCGAATCGACCGTCAATATATACTCATCCAGAGGCATAGAGCCGCATAGCATACGGTCAAATTCTGCACTTGGGGGTTCCTCCAGGAACAGCGCGTCGTGTTTCCGCATATATCCGGCCATAAAAGGCACCATTTCAGGCCTGTGCAGCGAAAATCCTATGGTGACAACTGGCGTTGGCAATGTCCATCCCCCCCTTGTGTTGAAATCCGATACGCTCCTATTTTTTTTGACCCCAAACGGCATATACAGGATCGGAATACAACAAATCTGGATAATATTTATCTTTGTGCGGCCGGGGCAAGCCCCGAATCGAGTAGGTCTGCAAACTCGTAAAACCGCCTGATCGCATGAAATATTCCGAGACAAGCCCCATGCGCTCAAAATCGTGAAGCTCTTCCCAAATCTTGACCACCTTGGGGGGAAACCAGCGATTTGAAAAGGTAACGATAAAATGGCCACCCGGACGTAAAACGCGCGCGACTTCTTTAAAAATGGCGATAGGATCCGTCAAATATTCGACCGACACCGTGTTCAACACGGCATCGAACGTGTCATTTGCATAGGGCAGAGCCTTGTTGACATTGAGATTCTGTACGGTGAAGTCGGTCAGTTGATTGTTTTTTTTGAGCTCTTCCATGTTCAGACCTACCCCGACGAGGCTTTCCAATGACACATTCGTCGGTACATGCGACTGCCAACTGCTCATGAGATCCAGTACTCGCATACCACCTGCGAGAAAGCGCCCGTATGTATTTCGAACCATTTCAATGGCGGTATCGTCAATGTGCTGAACGAAACGGGGACTGTCGTAGAACCTCTCATCCGGTCGCTCATCCTTCCGATCAAACGCATTTTCGGCGAAATAATCGGTGGCTTGATTCTGCCAGCGCGCCTGCATGCCGGGTCCGGCTGCGAGCGTTTCGACCCAGTCGATGCTGGTTCCGCCTCGTTCAACCGTCTTTTTTTCCACTTTGCCGATCAGACATGATAGCTGGAGGTCTCTACCCGCAATCGGATGATTGAAATCGACAGACATGTTCCCATTGTTCACGCCGACGCATCGGAAAGGCTCGACATTGGCCTTGTAGACACCGGAAACGCCCTTCAACAACCCTTTCGGATAAAAGCGGCCGAACTGCGGTCGAACGACAGCTTGGCGGCCCTTCTTGCTGTCGAACTGTGAACTTTTTATGGCGAACAATTTATTATTGTCATAACCTGGTATTGAATCTCCGTCTTTCAACCGGACCTCAATGCGCTCACCGGACTCCTTACCCATAAACGAATCCGGTAATCCTGGTGGAAAGACGTCACGCCAAATGTTAACCCGGCTGGCCTGATAACAATCCGTGTGATAGGCCGTATCGCTCTTCCACCGGAGATTGAAAATTATATCCACAAGGCTGTCCATGTCGATTCTGCTCATTGATATTCCCTCCCTTCAATGTCATTGCCGCAATCATCAGACTGCAAGTCTTGATGTATAAAATGGTTTCAAGTGGTTTAGATCAGTTCTTTGTAATTGGTCCTCGAATTCATTGTTAGAGCCTTTGAACCGTAAAACCGAAATGGAACCTTTATTTAGTTGATAAATTAACTACGCAGGCCTGGGACGCAATAAGGGTGCTTTTTTGGGCTTATGGTAGGGAAAACCTATTGTAGACTTCCATATAAGAATTTTGGGCTGCGTTATCGCTCGTCGACGTATGACATATACGACTTCCTCGCTCTGCCTTGCCAAAATCATTATCTAAAAGTCTACAGTTCCCATCCATGCAAGGCGTCTTTCGGCCCCGGACGGCGCTCTCGCTTCCTGTCGATCCTCGGCGCAACCCAACACTGCCTGCGGAGGCCAGGTCGCCCGCGTTTTTTTACGGAACTGAAAACTACACTCTGTGGATGGACGTTTATGAGAAGGTGGTTGGCTAAGAGATCGACAGCAGATAGGACCTGAGATTTGCCTGTTGGTGTGACAGGCCGAATTTTTTGCGCAAATTTTTTCTGTGAAAATTGACCGTGGTTTCGGCAACATTGAGAATGTTTGCGATTTCCTTGCTGGTTTTGCCATCTTTGACCAAGCTGGCCACCTGCATCTCCTGCGGCGTCAGCAGGATTTTCGCATTGACAAAAGATTGGAGGAGAGGGGAGATCACGTCATTCAAGTGGGTCTCGATGATTTCAACCAGGGTTTTTTCTTTGGGTTTCAGGCGGGCATTTTTCAGTTTTTCGACATATGGCAAAACCAGGTCCTTCACATTTGTGAGGACTTTTTTCTCGAGTTCGTACTTGTCCTCTTCACGCTGCTTGAGGAGCACTTTCAACGCAATGTTGGTTTCCTCCAGGCTTTGTTTTTGTTCAAAAAGGTCCTCCTGGCTTTGTTTCAATGCTTCTTCGGCCAGTTTCAGAGCCGTAATCTCCTCGTGACTGACAACCACACGCATGGGGCCGCGGCCGGACATCCGGATGGCCCGCATGTAATACCAATGGGGGCCATCCTCTGAATGACAGGGGTAATCATAGAGGAACTCTTTTAGGTCGCCGGTGATGACAGTTCGGATGCCTTTCGCGACCGCAGCGGCGTCATCGGCGTCCTTACCCGTGGTGGCATCGCAAACGGCAAGGTAGTTTAACCCCTTGCCGTCATGGGTCTTCGGCATGCCGCTTCGAATTGCGTATTGTCGCCAGGCCGTATTTGTTTCTAAAATGACGCCGTTTTCGTCGATGATGGCGATGTGGGCGGAGAGAGAGTCTAATACGGTTCGGGCCAGCTCATCGGTAAAATTCAGCAAGCCGTCGCAGTCGATTTTTTTGCGGGTCCCCACTGTCGTCACCTCCTCGTTGTTGCATTAACGAGCCCCTATGAAATTTAACGGTACGATACCCAATAGAAAGGTAATCTTTGGAGATACTCTCCCGGGTATTGAGATATTCAGAAATGTCAAATTCCAAGCACCAAATTCTAATGAAATCCGCCCGCTTAGGATACAGGCCAAATACCAAAATACAAGAACCAAAAATTCAAATAAATTCCAAATGACAATATCCAATGACCCAAACAGGTTTGTCATTTGGAATTTTGGTCATTGTGATTTGTCTTTTCATAGGTTGAGCCGTTCAGGGTTCAACGTTCTGGGTTAAAAGCCATAAACAGCTTGTATCTAAAC
>JBATHN010000987.1:0-10296 GCA_049666885.1 Desulfobacterales bacterium | reverse complement strand
CAATGTTGTGCTTTTTTAACGCGGTATCGGCTTTGGGTCCGGTCTAAAATCCCGACTCAGACAGTCAGCCGCTATTCTAAACCGCTCTTCCGGGCTCAACTGGCTCAACTGGCTAAACCGGCTAAACCGGCTCAACGGGCATAACCGCTCATCCGGGCTCCGGCGCGTCATTTTTATGCACCGTGGTGGCCCGAAATACCATAAACGATTAACTGACAAAACTGACTTAACCGACTCAACTGGCACAACCGCAGTAAGACGAAAACAGAATTCTCATGTATATGGTGGCTTTTAGTGCTATGAGCGTTTAAAACGAAAATAGAATCTATGAAAATTTTGTTGACCAACGACGACGGCATTTACTTCGACGGATTGTGGGCCCTTTACCGGCGGTTGAAGGAGCATCACGCGATTACGGTGATCGCGCCGGATCGTGAACGTAGCGCGATCGGGCATGCCATCACCCTCAATGAACCCCTGCGCGCGTCCAAGGTAACGGTGAACGGAGGCTACGAGGGCTATGCCGTCAGCGGCACACCGGCGGATTGTGTCAAGCTGGGACTCTTTGAACTGCTCGGTACACGGCCCGATATGGTGGTTGCCGGCATCAATCCCGGGGCCAATGTGGGCATCAACATCAATTACTCGGGTACGGTAGCCGCCGCCAAGGAGGCCGCTATTTTTGGAGTGGCTGCCATTGCCGTCTCGATGGAAGGTTTTGCGGCAGATCACTACGATGATGCCGCCCGTTTTGTGCGCAAGCTGACTGAAAAGGTTTTCCAGACCGGATTACCGGCCGGAACTTTCTTGAATGTCAACATTCCGAGTGTGGCGATTGATGCGATGACCGGTGTGCGCTTGAGCCGTCAAGGTTTGCCGGAATCACTGGATGTTTTTGAAAAACGGGTCGATCCCCGCAACCGCACCTATTACTGGCAAGGCTGCGAAACTCAGCGTTTCGACGCGAGCCCGGACACCGACGGGACGGCCCTCGCCGAAAAATTCATTTCCATTACGCCGATAAAGTGCGATATGACGGATTACGGCGTTTTAGATCAACTCAAGGACTGGGAAATCAGTATTTAACGGGCCACATGAAAACTAAGTTCATCCAAGACTTACAGGCCGGAGAAACGATCGACGACATTTTCGTTCTGGCGGAGAAAAACCTCGCCCGCAAGCGCAACGGCGAAAACTACCTCACCGTCACGCTCTGCGATCGAAGCGGTCGCATCAAGGGCGTGATGTGGGACAACCTCGATCTGATTAAGGGCAAGGCCAACAGCGGGGACTATGTGCGGGTCAAGGGCGGCATTTCGGAATACAAAGGGACCCTGCAGTTCGTGGTCAGGGAAATGGAGGCCTGTCCTGCCGATGCGCTGGATCCGTCGGATTTCGTCGCGGCCACGACTCGCGACGTCGAAAAGATGTTCGCGCGCCTGGTTGATATTTCGACCGCCATCGAAACGCCCTATCTGAAACGTCTCTTTGAACTCTTCTGGGCGGATGAAGGGTTTGCGCGCGCCTTCAAGACGGCCCCGGCCGCCAAGAAGATGCACCACGCCTATATCGGCGGTTTGCTGGAACACACGCTTTCCATGACGATTTTGGCCGACCGCATCGCGATCCACTACGGGGGCATCGACCGGGACATGTTGATTGCGGGCGCTATTCTGCACGATGTCGGCAAAATAAGAGAGCTGGTCTATGATTCCAAGATCGATTACTCGGATGAGGGTCGACTGATCAGTCACATTGTGATCGCGATCCATCTCCTCGACGAAAAACTGCAGTTGATCCCGGATTTTCCCCTGCAGCAGGCTAATTTGTTGAAACATATGATTATCAGCCATCACGGAGCGCGTGAATTCGGATCCCCTGAACCGCCCAAAACCATCGAAGCGATCCTTTTACACTACATCGACGAGATCGACGCCCGAGTCAACGGCATCAGGGACTTCATCGCATCGGAAGATTCCGACGAACCCTGGACGTCTTATCACCGGCTGCTGGAACGTCATTTCTACCGCGGCGGCAGCGCAACTTCTTGACGAGAAACCTCAATGTTCATTACCCTGGAAGGCGTCGAGGGGTCGGGTAAATCGACTCAGCTGGGCAACATCCGAGCGTTTCTGCAAGAACGGGGGCGCACGGTGGTCGTCACCCGTGAGCCCGGCGGGACGGATATCGGCCGGAAGATTCGATCGATCCTGTTGAACCCGGACAACCGGGAGATGGAAGCGCTGACCGAACTGTTTCTCTACGAGGCCGACCGGGCCGAACACGTCCGAAAGATTATCGCGCCCGCCCTTTCCGCCGGTAAAACCGTGCTCTGCGATCGGTTCTGCGACGCCACCGTTGTGTACCAGGGATATGCCCGCGGGCTTGACCTGGAGGAGATCCGGCGCATCCACCGGTTTATCCTGGGGAACCTCAGACCCGATCTGACCATTCTGCTCGATCTGCCACCTGAAATCGGATTGGCGCGGGCATGGGCCCAGATTGACAAGGGCGATCGCACCGGCGCAGAGAGCCGTTTCGAAAAAGAAGAACTTGACTTCCACCGCAAGATCCGAGCCGGTTATCTCGACATTGCGCACCACGAATCCGAGCGATTCTGTATCGTCGATGCCGAGAGGGATGCAGCGGCCGTCTGTCGGGACATCGAGACAGCGATCGAGCGGCAGATGGAGGGGAGTATCGGTTTAGCCCGTTAGGCCGGTTGAACTGGTTGGTTTGCCGGACCGGGTTGAGCCAGTTGGGTCAGTGGACCGGCGTGGTCAAACCGCCTTAACGAGCTAAATGGGCCCAACTGGCTCAACGGGCCTAACCGACTCAACGGACTAAACGGGCCTAACCGGCTTAACTTAATATGACACGAACCATCATCGATTTAATCGGTAACACGCCGCTGGTGGAAATCCGGCGCCTGAATCCGAATCCGGCGGTCACGCTGCTGGCCAAGCTCGAATATTTTAATCCCGGCGGGTCGATAAAAGACAGGGCCGCCCTGGCTATGATCGAAGCCGGCGAACAATCCGGGGAGTTGACCGCCGACAAAATCGTTATCGAGGCTACCTCCGGCAACACCGGAATCGGTCTGGCACTCGTATGTGCCGTCAAAGGCTACCGGCTTCTGCTGGCCATGTCCGAAGCGGTCAGTATTGAGCGCCAGAAAATTCTCAAGGCGCGTGGGGCCGACATCCTTTTGACGCCCGGTCGTCTCGGCACCGACGGCGCCATCGAGGAAGTCTATAACATGACGCGCGAGGCTCCCGACACCTATTTCATGACCGATCAGTTCAACAACCCGGCCAATTGGCAGGCCCACTACAATGGAACGGCGGTTGAAATCTGGGAACAGACTGGCGGCCGACTGACGACGCTTGTCGCCACCTTGGGAACATCCGGAACGCTGATGGGGGTTTCCCGGCGGTTGAAAGAGTTCGATCCGAACGTCCGGATTGTCGGTGTCGAACCGTACCTCGGCCACAAACTCCAGGGGCTGAAAAATATGAAGGAGGCCTATTGTCCGGGGATTTTTGAAAAAAGCCGTCTGGATCAAAAGGTCAACATCGACGATGAAGAGGCCTTTGACATGACCCGTCGCATGGCCAGAGAAGAAGGGCTTCTGGTCGGCATGAGCAGCGGGGCCGCCATGGCGATCGCCGTCGAGCAGGCCCGGGCGATGGCATCCGGCACGCTTGTCGCCATTTTGCCCGACAGCGGGGAGCGCTATCTGAGCACCTCGTTGTTCGTGGTCAAGGAAAAGGTCAACCTGACGCTTTTCAACACCATGAGCCGCAGCAAAGAACCCTTCGAGCCATTGGCGCCGGGCAAGGTCTCCATCTACACCTGCGGGCCGACCGCGCATGCGCCGATCCATCTTGGAGAAATGCGGCGCTTCATCGTCTCGGATCTCCTCTGCCGTTACATGGCCTACCGTGGATATGCGGTCAAGCATGTGATGAACATCACCGACCTGGACGACAAGACCATCGCCGGATCGGAAAAAGCCGGAGAGGATCTGGCGGCCTTTACGACCCGGCATATCAAGCAGATCAAGCGGGACCTGGAGTGGCTCGGGATCAAACCGGCCGATGAGTATCCGCGCGCCAGTGAACACCTGGACGATATGGTTCAGCTGGCCGAGCAACTGGCCAAGAAGGGATTTGCCTACGAAAAGCTGCGGTCGCTCTATTTCGACATTTCCCGTTTTGGCGATTACGGCCGCCTCTCCGGGATCGACATCAACAAAATCAGGCTGGGTGCCACCGTGGACCTGGACGAATACGAAAAAGACAATCCCCGCGATTTCACGCTTTTCAAACGCGCGCGTTTATCGGATCTGAAGAGAGGCATCTATACTAAAACCGTTTGGGGCAGCGTGCGACCATCATGGCATTTGCAAGCGGCCGCCATTTCCATGAAATATCTCGGGCAGCGATTCGACATCCATGCCAGCAGCCGCGAGCTGATGTTTCCCCATCACGAGAACATCAATGCCATTGCAGCGGCTCTCAGCGGCCAGCCACCGGTGCGCTGCTGGGTCGATTGCGAACCGGTCATGGCGGATGGGCACAAGGTAGACCGGCACAGCGCCGGTGTGACGCCGGCGGATTTGCGTCGCCTGGGATATTCCGGCCGAGTGGTCCGTTACTGGCTGCTGACGTCGCCCTACCGCAAGCCGGTTACCTTTTCACCCGATCGGCTCGAAGATGCCGGCCGTTCTCTGAGCCGGTTGAACAACTGCATCCGTCGTTTGAAAAACCTGCGTGACGGTAGGCCATATGCGGACCTCGACCAACTCCTTTATGATATCAAACAGGGCTTTATCAGCGGCCTGGACGATGATTTGAACATATCGACGGCTATGGCGTCGATCTTCAAGGTCATAAAAAAAGTGAACTCTCTGGTGCGTGACGGGCAGATCGATTCCGCGGGTGCCGGGAAGATCATCGACGCCTTCCGAAGCCTGGATTCCGTGCTCAACCTGCTCGTATTCGAGGACGCGGCCGCCGATCCGGCGGTTCAAGCGGTGATGGAAGAAAGGGCGCGGGCGCGGGCGGAACGGAACTGGTCGCTCGCCGACCGGTTGCGTGAACAGCTCAGGGAGATGGGCGTCGTCGTGCAGGACGGGGAAGCCGCAGGCGAAAAGAAGGTTCAGGGTTCAAGGTTTAAGGAAAAAGCGAAAGGCAAGAGGCGGAAGGCAAAAGGTTAAAGCTCAAGGCTGAAAGCTCAAAATAAAGGGTTCAGCCCTGCCGCTGGCCTGAAAAGCGGCCAGTATGATCGATAAAGAAACTATGCCATTTTGGCGTAGTTTCATACGAGGATTAATCGAGACCTATCACCTTACACCTTTAGGCTTTCGCCGTTAGCCTTTCGGCTTGCAAGCTTAAACCTTAGACCCTGCGAGACTGACCAGCATGACACCGATTTATTTTCCTCACACCTATGTGATGCACCCGGTCATGGAAGCCGTTCAGGCTTGCTTCAGTCCGGTTGTACTCTATCAGCCGTCCGCAACCGATATCCCGCCGCCGCTGCGGGATTGGGAAAAGGCGGGGCGGGTCGAACTACGGGTGCCGGTCCCGACCGAAGAAGAAAAACTGGCATCTCTTTTGACGGACTTTCGCAATTGGGCCGCCCTGCACCGGGACAAGAGCGGCATCGATCTGGCATATTTCAAGACACGCAAGGACAGGTTGCCGTTTTTCGACGAGACATCCGGCGCTTGGATCCTGGCGGACATAAAGGGGAAGAGCTCCCCTGAGACACCGCCTTACGATACGCGGCTGCTGAAGGCACGGCTGTTGCTCCGCATTGCCCAGGAAATGGATGCTCAGAACGATTCCCTGTCAACCGACCTGCAACGGGCCGATGAAATGGAACAGACTCTTTTCAAACATTTGAGAGGCGATGAGGCGATCCCGCGTCAGGAAACCGGGGCTCTGCTGTCTTCACCCGGCGCAGGAGCGGAGTACATGCTCAAGGAGCGGATCGGGGCCTGGGCTTTGCTGGAAGCGGTCGATGCCGTACAAAAAAGCCCGGATGCATCGGGCATTCTCGTCACGGCCAATCGATCGGCTGCGGATTATCTCACCGAGTCGAGACCCTCGGCCGTCAAGGTTTTCGAGGCAGCCGACGTGCCGGTGGACAGCGGTCAGTCGGAAATCTCTGAAAAATGGCGGAGGGGGTTACTGGAACGCCTGATCGACCTTGTGCGTGCCGAACAGGCCGTTGAAGCGGTCGGTAATGTGACCTGGCCGCCGGTTCCAATTGTCGAGGGCCCTGCGGGCGGTGCGACGCTGAGGGTTTACCTTTTCCCCGGACAGTCGCCCGGCGCGCTCCTGCGAGAGTCTTTTCCCCCTTCCGATGAGCCGGATACCGAATGTGATTCGGAGTCCAGGCTGAAAAATACGGTAGTTGCGTGGATCGACCGATAAGCTTTGGTTCTTCTCCCGGATCTTTGTAATGATTTGAAATAAAACAGTATAATTATAATTATTTTTTTTATATTTTGTTGCCGCAAAAAGTGTATCAAGGCTTGACGCGGCTTTTTAATTGGTATAATGACGTTCCTTCGTGATTGGAAACAACAGGTGATTCGGTCACCTTCTTTCAAAATCTCAAGAAAGGAGAAATCGGTTATGGCCTTTACGCCCACAGTTGACGAAGAAAAATGTGTAGGATGTGAAGAGTGCGTAGACGTTTGCCCTGTCGAGGTATTTGAGATGCAGGACGGTAAATCCGTTCCCGTAAATGCTGAAGAATGTCTCGGCTGTGAAAGCTGCGTTGAAGTATGCGAAGAGAGTGCCATCACGGTAGAAGAGACCTAACATTTTCAGAATGCGCTCCGAAACCGAATTCTGGAAGGGTTCCGGAGCGCCCCACCAATAGGATTTACTTGCAGAGGCGACAGCACCTGCCGGTAGCCCCGCATCCTCCGACCTTTCTCTTAAACCAATGACACCGCTTCTTTGGGCCAATCCATCATGACCAAGGCGACACCTACAGCATATCCCGAAGTGGCTCGGGTACGGCAGGCACTTCACCGGGCTGCCCTCGGCGACGTGCCGCAGGCCGTTCGGTCCGCTCTGACCTCACTGGCCATAGAGGGCTTGACCCGGCCGGGCGAAACAGTGGCCGTTGCGGTCGGCAGCCGCGGTATCAACTCTCTCGACGCGGTGGTCGGCGGTTGTATCGAATATCTGCGCGACAAGCAGCTCGAGCCTTTCATCGTGCCGGCCATGGGGAGTCATGGCGGAGCGACCGCGGAAGGTCAACGCGCCGTTCTCCAACAGCTGGGTATCAGCCAGGCCGCACTGGGTGTACCGGTTGTACCGGACATGGCGGTAGAGGTTATCGATCGTCTGGCCAACGGCACCCGTATCTTTTTCTCCCAGCAGGCGCTGGCCGCTGATCACATCGTCGTTATCAACCGGGTGAAACCGCACACCAAATTCCGGGCCGACATCGAGAGCGGCCTGTGTAAGATGCTGACGATCGGGCTGGGAAAGGCCGACGGCGCGACCGAGTTTCATCGGCAGGCGGTTCGTCACAGCTTCGGTATTATCGAGGATGCCGCCCGTTTGGTCCTCAGTCGATGCCCGGTCTTGTTCGGTCTGGCTCTGCTGGAAGATGGCTGCGGCGACCTGTCGCAGGTCAAGGCCCTGATGCCGGCGGATATCCTGACGGGTGAAAAGAAATTGCTGAAAATAGCGGCGGACATGATGGGCCGCATCCCCTTCGACGATATCGACATCCTCGTGGTGGACCGATTCGGGAAAGACATCAGCGGAATCGGGATGGATTCGAATGTGACCGGCAGGCATCGTGATCTCGTCGGCGATTTTTTTACCACCCCGCACGTCAAACGAATTTTCGTGCGCGACCTCAGCCCCGGATCAGACGGCAACGGCAACGGTATCGGTTTGGCGGACGTCACCACCAGACGGCTGGTCGATGCGCTGGACATGGAAAAAACGTACAAGAACTCCGTAACGGCCATATCTCCTGAAAAGGCCGCCATACCCCTCACGGTTGAAAACGACCGGGAAGCGATCGCGATCTGCGCGGCGACGGCAGGATTCGCCAGTCCGGCAGCTGCACGCCTCGTGCGTATCAGAGACACCAAGCATCTCGAGGTGTTGCAGGTTTCGGCAGCACTGGCAGAGGAGGTCCACCCCAACCCGCACTTACATCAGGAGTCCGCCTGGGGGCCAATGGAATTTGACGCTGACGGGAACCTGCTGCCGTTTGACAGTGTCCGACCATAAATAGCATCTTTTGTCCCAGGCCGGCGTTCTCGCCAGTTTGAAATCCTCACCGTAGTAGACTACGTTTGCGGTTTCAAATTCGCTGCGGCCTTGGTCTGAATCAAAATCTACTATTTTTGGACGGACACTACTTCAATATTTTTCGTTTTTAGAAGCGGCAGGTGACGCCAAGGGTTACGGCAAACGACTTCCAGATGACCTCATCCAGACGTGTTGCAAAGGACGATCCGTCACTGAAAAAAAAGCGGTGCGTTCCGGTATCGGTTTCCCAGTGTTGGTATTTTCCGGTCAGATTCACGCCCCAGCGAGAGTTGAACAGATAGTTGAAAGCACCGGTAAAGACCCAGCCGCTGCCGTCTGCGTCCTGTTCGAAACTCTTCGGGTGTGCCAGGTCCGGTCTAAGGTTCCAGTCGGCTCTGGCCTCGAAATCCGCCAGGTGGTATTCGAAGCCGAAAAAAGCTTCATAACCTGGAGACGGGGCGCTGCTCCCGTAGCTGTTGTACTGAAGTTCCATGCCGACCCAGGGACCGTACCAGGTGGCATCGTAGCTGCTGTCCAATCCTTGAAACGGCCCCAAGGGCGGCAGCGTTTGAACCCCATCTGATATCTGCAGGTTTTGGTCGTTGAATGCGTAACCAAGCAGGGGCGATAGCAGAAACCGGTCGCTGAAAAGGCGGATGTCATACGCCAGGCCGAGGGAGATATCCCAGAGATCGCCGGCATCGGTGGCGTTGTTCGAACGGGAGAACTCCAGGGTGCGATTGTTTCCATCATAATCGGAATCCTGGTTTTGACCGTCAAAAATGAAGGCATAGGCGAAGGCGCCCTTCAAACGGAAATCTTTGAAGAAACGCCTTTGCAGGCCGAACTCAAGCTGAAAGCTTTCTACATCACGCCATGTCAGTTCCGATCGGGGGTTGATGCCGGGCAGTGTAAAACTCCACTCGAAATCATCCTGACGGTATCCGGCGTTTAATGACCACTGCCAACGGGTTTCAGCGGCCGCAACTGAATCACCTCTACCGGTTTTGCCCACTGCTGCGGCGGAATGGGCAGGGGGCACGGCTGCCGCGGCAGAGAGCCGGAGATGGCGATCGCCGCCCGGTTCCTCAGTCGTGTGGTCGCTGCCTGCGGCTTGGTTTTCCGGTATTATGCTGGCCGCAAAGGATTGTTTTGCTGTTAGAGCTTCCGGCTGCGCCTCGATGTGCGCCGGATTTGCGGACATTATCGTAAAAACGGTGGCCAGTGCCACCCAGCGGCTGCATGCGTCCAATGCCATATTCATTTCTCCTGATGCAATAATTGGTTAACCGGCTTAAAGCCGGTCGCAGCCTTCGGCCGATTTCAGCAAAAAAAAAGCCGAAGGATCGGCAAGCAGCCCGTAGCGTTGGGCAATTTCTGGAGATCAAGTTAGACTTAAATTTTAACCGACTCGCGCGTCATCGTCAATCGAAGTCAGTGAGCGATACGCAACAATCACCTTGCTTACAGCTGTTTTCTGTGCTAAATCTTACAGTTATGAAACAGTACGTCATAGATGAGCTGCGGTCGACCGATTACGAAAAACTCAAATCCTCTCTGGACGAGCGTTTCGGTCCGCCGGACCTGGGAGGGGTTTACTGGATTCCGCTTGCACCGGAATACTTTACCGATATGCAGGCGGCGCACGGCGATTGCCAACCTTTTTATTTTGCTGTTGAACTGCAGGAGAGATCGATGGCCTGTGAGCTGCTGGTGCGCACCCGGCAGCGGGTGCGCTGCAGCTGCATCGCTTACGCCACTCGGCCGCAGCGCAACTGGGTTATACAGACGCTTGAGGACATTTTCGATGAACTCAACATCCAGACCTGACAACGGCGACTGGTATGACACATAGCTCGTGTCCATCCATAAATGGTCTTTTTCCCGCTGGACTGCGTTCTCCGCGGGTTTCCGGCTGCGGCGTACATAAAGTACGCCTCGCCGCAAACCCTTGTGCGGCCTTGCCCAGCGAAAAAAATCCTCATTTATGAATTGG
>JBATHN010000986.1:0-4375 GCA_049666885.1 Desulfobacterales bacterium | reverse complement strand
AATGAAGGCGTGTCTCCGGAGAACGCGAAAACCGTTTCGGCGGATAGACGGCCATCGGCGGAAAGGGTGATTTTCTTCAATGGGTAAAACCTGTTTTGCAGTCTTTCGGCGAGGTCGTTCACTCTCTGCTGCGCAATGCCGCTGGTGAGAAGAACGTGATACGGCCGGCCATCTTTTTCGACCGCTTGGGCAGCCAGATCCAGGGAAGAAAACTGTTGATTCGATTTGCCGCCGGGTTTTAAAAGCCAAAAATGGGGCAGGCGGCCTCCGGCGATCAGCTTGGGTCTGAATATCCTCGTAGCACCTGACCCGGTTTCAATTGCAGGCGAATTTTCCAAAAATACCCTGGGGTAAACCGATCCGAGATCGAGCTGTGGGAAGCGCATTGCCAACGTCTTACGTGGATCGGCGAACAGCTCCCCCAGGTCCTTACGGCGGATGTTGCCCACAATATTGTCCTTGCCCAGCAATTTCACTTGGGCAAGTCCGATGCGTAAAGACGAGTCGAATATTTTGCGGCGGAAAAACCCCGGAAGAGGTGTCCAGCGAAGCGCCAGATCGAGCAGCTTGAGTGCCTGGGGCTCCAGGCCGATGGCAGCCGGAACGGCGGTGGTTATCTGATAATTGTCGATGCTGGTTGCGATGCAGTGTTCTGCAATGAATCGGCGCTCCTCTTCATACGAGGCAAGCAGCGGGACGACCATCTCGGGGCGTTCTTCCTTTTCGAGGTGCAGGGCGAGGGCAAGTTTCCACATCAGATTGTGGGCATCGGCGATGCCGCTGTTAAGCCCGAAACCACCGGACGGCAGCATTTGGTGCGCCGCATCGCCCACCAAAAAACAGCGGCCGCCCTTAGAGCGGTAGCGCTCGGCATTCCAGGCGCTCAAGCGCCAGGGATTGATGCTTCGGATATCGACCGCGATAGAGCGTCCGACCAGGTGATGAATGATGGAAATGCATTCTGCCACCGAGTAGTCTGCGGCTTCCTGATGGGGCGGGAAAAACGGCAATTGGAGAACGAACTCATCACGTTCGAGGGAGTGGTTGACGATAACGCCGATGGCCCGCGGTGCGTACACGAAATAGAGCATTCCTGGTATCGTGCGGTGGATTATCCCGGACAGTTCCAGGCTGATAAAGTGGACGTTGATCAGATGCTGCAGCACATCGGTCTTCTTGTCCCGGGAGATGCCCAATTGCCCTCGCGTTTCACTGTGTGCGCCGTCGGCACAAACGGCATAACGGGATGTTATGATTTCATTTTGACCGGTCCTGACATCGGTGAGCGTCAGTGCGACGCCGTGATCTGACTCCGAAACGGCGGCGCGACGGCCCTCTAACAAATGGCAATAAGGACTTCGAATAGCGGCTTTGCGCAGGAGGAGTT
Source organism: Desulfobacterales bacterium (assembly GCA_049666885.1). Classification (GTDB taxonomy): domain Bacteria; phylum Desulfobacterota; class Desulfobacteria; order Desulfobacterales; family SG8-13; genus JARFQH01. Next base: position 2,988 of record JBATHN010000986.1, on the reverse strand, counting down.
CGAGATCATGCTGCGGAAGGTTGCATTCCCAGGTAGGACTGATGTAGTGATCCGGTCCGTCGGCGAAATGATCGACCGCTCCCAGAAGAGAGCTTTTCCGGGAATCACCGCTATCGGCTTCGCCCGGAAGGTCGGTCATGTTTGTGCAGTAAACATAGCGTCGCCACTCGTCTAAGGGTGCACTCAGGCGGCGGACCTCTCGTTCCAGGCCGTTCAACTCGCGAAAAATTTCCATCGAGCGGCAACTGATGAAATGGGCCTGGGGATGACCGGTGGGCTCCAGCCGTTGCTCGATTACCAAGTGATGAACGTGAAAACGGCTTAACATCAGCGAAGCCGTCAGACCAACCGGTCCGGCACCGACAATGCTGACGTCAGCAGCTTTGTTCGGATAATTTGGCGTCATATTTCTCTACCGGCACGCCGCTCTTGTTCAGGTCCTGAAGGATGTCGTTCAACTGTTTTTGGCTGCAGTCATCGATACGGAACATTTTTTCTCCGCCGTCGACGAACATCAATCTGAGATCGCCCTTGGCATCCACGTAAGCCTTGCGGATGTAATCGCGGTTGAGCCAGGGTTTGAGAACTTGCATGAAATGAGTGAGACTACAGGACTCCATTGTAAATACTCCTTGCTGAATGAATGTACCGTATCACTGTTTTGGGGTCTTAGATCGTAACTTTTCCGCAGGATGCCAATATGAGCTGTACCAGTGAAACCAATTGAATCATCGGAAATCGGTATATCGGAAATCGGTATATAGGTGTCAGGTGCCGGTAAACCCCAAATCCTGCAACCCGAAACCCGAAACCTGAATACTGATTTGGTTGCAGCCGATGGTCTGCATTGTGAATTGAGTGTGGCCACTGCCTCGCAGGTTGTCAAGGAATTATAAGATGCCCCAACGAGAATAGTCCGCATTATATCCCAGGTTGCTTCTTCACGGGGACATTGAGGAAGTCTTTTCTCCGGGAGTCACTTTTTGACGCGTAAACTCGGGGGTCAGATTGAAAGCACGCAACTTATGCGGCTTCACCGTCTTCTCGGCGGGATTTAGCATTCAGGCGATGTGTATCGACGCCATGTTCGCGTACGGCGTCTTCTTCGTGAATGCCGTCAGGTATTTATGTGGTTAGACTCTGTTGCTTAAATAAATGTGTCCAGAAATAGGCCGGTCGATCCCACGTCGATTTCCAGCCTGGAGGCCGCATGGGTGGTTGCGGCATGAAGCCGGGTAAACAACCCGTCGGGGTCTGCGCCGAACAGCCCTTGCTGGACCGACGGCCGTCCTTCCGGGTTGCTGACGGCAGCTTCGAAAAGACGCTGATCGTCCCCGGAAAAATTAAAAATGTTTTTATCTTCAGCGCTAAAATCGAAGCGAATACCGAAGTCGGTTTTGAAACGAGGTCCTTCAGAATCATACCATGAGGTGACGGCATCACGGATGTCTTGTCGCACCGCGGCGGTCAGAGCGGAGGGTGGTGAGGTAAATGCCGAATCATTGAACATCGCATTCAAGGAGCCGGCCACCATGCGGACCAGGGTGCCGAGGATTTTGGCGTCCGGGGCCGCGGCGGTCGATTCCTCTGATTCCGAGCTGCTGCCGCCGGAGTTGAAGGTTTTGAAATATTCGGCCATGAAACCCGGCGTGTTGACAACATCGACGGCACCGGCCTGCAGTAGGTCCATTTCTGAATTGTAAGTTCCGTCCGATATCCCAAGGGCCGGAAAGAAATTCGTTGTACCGCTGTCCAGCACCAGTTGCCGGTCCAGGTTTTCAGAACGCAGTGAGACGCGCCGAGAGGTGGCATCGAAAGTGGCAGATACGTTGGCACCGGAATTCGAAATGCGGTCGAGCACATCGTTCAGCGAATCCGTTTCCACGCGGTCTTGCAGTCAAGGGAGTGTATTCACTTCAACACCATAGTGGCGGCCGATACCGGGCCATCGGGATAGGTGAGGGTCAGCCGACCCGAAAGGTCATTGTCACCGGGTTTGACAACATGGCTCAAGGCCTTAATTTATTGCTGTTATCAATTGCCCGAAATTATCCATTTGGGAAAGATTCCATGCCGAAAATCGTTCGTTTTTATCAAACTGGACCCGCCGACGTGCTCAAGCTCGAAGATGTACCGCAGGCCGAACCCGGTGAAGGGGAAGTTCGTTTGAAGGTGGAGGCTATCGGCCTCAACCGTGCCGAGGTGATGTTCCGGCAGGGACAGTATTTGGAAACGCCGGTATTTCCGTCAAGACTTGGATACGAAGCCGCCGGCATTGTCGATGCGGTGGGGCCGGGAGCTGCCGGCATCCAAATCGGTGACCGGGTGAGCACCATCCCCTCGTTTTCCGTCGGCAAGTACGGGGTCTACGGAGAAACCGCCATCGTACCCGCCCATTCGGTGGCCGGTTATCCCGACTCTCTCTCGGCTGTCGAAGGCGCAGCAATCTGGATGCAGTACATGACTGCATTCGGTGCATTGGTTGAATACGGACGGTTGAAAAAAGAAGATACTGTTTTGATTACCGCTGCCAGCAGCAGCGTCGGACTTGCCGCCATACAGATCACCAAGTCTGTCGGGGCCATGGCTGTGGCCACGACCCGCGGTGACGGCAAAAAACGTTTTCTTCTCGAAGCCGGAGCCGACCACGTCATTGTCAGCGACGAGGAAGACGTGGCCGCCAAAATGAAGTCGATTACCGGCGGTAAGGGCGCCACCATAATCTTCGATCCGGTGGCCGGGCCTTTTCTGGAAAAACTTGCCGGAGCCGCTGCCGAGCGTGCCGTCATATTTCAGTACGGTGCTCTGTCGATGGCGCCCACACCGTTTCCCCTGCTCGAAGCGATCGGGAAAGGCCTGACCGTGCGGGGTTACACCTTGTTCGAGATCGTTGCAGATCCCGAAAAGATGGCACGCGGCAAGAAATTTACCTACGACGGTTTGGCGTCAGGGGCGCTGAAACCGATCATCGCACGCACGTTCCCGCTG
>JBATHN010000985.1:0-2075 GCA_049666885.1 Desulfobacterales bacterium | reverse complement strand
CGTCAGACCAGCCGGACCATAACGTGCCCGACTCGCGAGCGTCTCTGACCCTGAATCTCCAATAATAGTTTCGATCGGGAAACAGCACCCCGGGAGGCACGGGTACGTTGACCAAGCATCCGTTCGTGTTGCTTGCAGATGAGATGTGATCGAAGACCGGTTGATTGAAGCTCGCATCGGTTGCAATCTGCCACTGGGTTGCCCCATGCTCGTCGCTGCTGTCCGGATCGGAAAATCCTTCGATTTCAAGAAGCGGCGTCACTGATACCGCAGTGGCAGCGTTTTCAGGATATAAGCCCGCCAGCGCTGCGGGAGGCTGGTTTTCAGCCAAGGACACGAAGGCTACATGCACCGTCTGGTCGGATCGGACATTATAAAATGTATAACTCGATACAGCTCCGACGGATTCGCCGTTAACCAGTACATCGGAAATCTGATGGCCGGAATCGGCGGCAATGGTAAGGTTCTGATCGCTTTGGCTATCGACCGAAACCTCGCCGGATGGCGAAATATGCCCGTTGACGCCGGCCGAGGCGCTGATAGTGAAAACCTGGGCTATGATGGGAATGGTGTAGGATATTTCTTCGGAAAAGAGGCTTTCATTCCTGCCCGTATCATATGCCGTAACGGCAAAATAATACGTTTGGCCTTCCTCAAGGGATTGAATTGTAGAAGATGTGACGTTGCCGACATCGATTCTGTTCGGGTAATTCCGGCTCGATGAGCCGTAGTACAAAGTGTATCCTCCAATGTCCGGATCTGCATTGGGATCCCATGCCAATGTCACTTCAGCAGCATGGGCTGAGGTGGATGCTGCTATCGAAAGTGCCGACGGCAGGAAAAATGCCGTCAGGGCAATCAACCAAAAGTGTATTTTAGATGGTGTAAAATTCCGTGATTTCTTTGCCGTGTTTTCGTCGCCTTTCATTGCGCTTTGGCCTTTTAACCCTCATATTTAGAATCATGTTTTTAATGACCAAATTTCGTGCCAGATGTCAAGTTAATCATAAAATATTAATATCATTATTATTTTTAACCAACCTGTCGATTAAAATAGATCGCGAATGGAGGTTTTTCCATACAACATTGAATTAAATCAATGTTCCCGTTATCATTTATAAAAGGATTCAGGTGAGTTATACTGTAGTGAAAAACATACGGAAACCATAAAGAGCCTTTTCCCTCGCTAGGCGCTCAGCCTGGAGATCATCATTGGGGATCGCTAGGTCAGCCGTTGTATATACCGAATCCCTTACTATGAGGCTTTAAGATCGCTATCATTCGACACTTCGGCCACGATTGGTTTGAGGCTTGTTTTTGTGCACTTCTGGTCTTGGCGGTATTAAAATACGGTCACCCGGCGGAATCCACTGGTTTTTTGTTTTAACGAGAATTTCCGGGCGGATGAGGGTAACATTGACGAACAGGTCACCCGCTGTTACCATAATGCCCAGAAGCGACCCATGTGTGACCTGCAGGCGGCGCGATAATGCTCATCTAAGTTACAAATATCGGCTACTTGCGCGAGCGGAGACTGTTCATATGACCGGCGCAGAACAGGGCGAAACCTGTAATCATCAGGTTGACAGGTGCGGGGGGAGGTTTGAACTGGTTGATGACGAAGAGAGCAAATGCACATCCGGTCGATATAATGAAAAAAACCATTATAAAAATTGTTACTTTGGTCAGCTTTTTAAGCTTATTTTTCTTTCAGGTAATTCAAAGGCACGCCGCTTGTACCGCCTTGGTGGGATTGGATGGGGATCGCGGTTGCGGTCGGCAACGGGTGAACTTTTTTGCATAGAAGCCGGTGATAGACTCGCCTTACAGTCTTTCAGGGTGTGAATTCTGCGATCGGATGAAGGACTAGTTTACAGTATGAAGGTCATAAGGACGCCGTTGGCGGGTATCTTGAAAATTGAACCGCGGGTTTTTAGTGATAGCCGCGGATATTTCCTGGAATCCTACCAGCGAGTGCGATTCGTGGGTGCAGGCATCGAGGTGAACTTCGTGCAGGATAACCTGTCGTTTTCCCGGAAGAACACCTTGAGGGGGCTCCACTACCAGAACCCGCG
>JBATHN010000984.1:0-3062 GCA_049666885.1 Desulfobacterales bacterium | reverse complement strand
GCCACCTCGATCATCCAGGGGATGGGTCCCCAGAGGTAGCTCAGGAATTTCAGGAGGGGACTGGTTTTTTTCTCAGAGATTTCATTGGTGCCGAAAACCTGCAGACGCTCCTGGGTCTCGGAGTTCGAGAGCCCCTTTGGAGAAGAGGATAATTGCTGCATGAGGTCGTCTATCTTGGCTTTTTGTGCGTCTTCCGTGCTGATGGAGATTTTTTCCATGTCGATGCCCTTCTCTTCAAGATTCCAGTTCTCGTTTCAACGCGCGGTAATGCTCCCGGTCGATTTCCCCGCGGGCGTATCGCTTCTTGGCAATATCGAGGGCAGATTCCGGCGGCGGTTCACAGGCCTGTGTCTGCTTGTTCCAAGCGAACAACCACCTGATTAGGGCCGCAACGCCGAGGAGTACTACTATCCACCACACAACCATAAAGATCACACCGAACCAGCCATTGCCGCTGACTCCCCAGCCCATCATGCCGGGGCCCATGCGGTCCCACCAGGACCCGTGCCATCGGTCCGGCGCATAGTTGGAAAATGTCTGTAGCCACCACATCGGGAGGACCTCCTTATAAACTTGTTTCCTGTTGGGAATTATCCGACAGGCAGAACCCGGATCGGCTCATCATTCGTCAGGCGCCCTTTTTGACCAGCATGAGTGTCGCGGGCAGTTTGCGGATAATGGCCTCGTTTGTTTTGCCGAACAGGAAGTGTTCGAGACGGCCTTCGCGATGGGCCAGCATGATGATCAGGTCGATGTGCTCGCTTTCGACGACCTTTCGAATCTCGTCGACCGGCTCGCCTTCTTTGACCCATTCAGACACGGTCAAGCCTTCGGCTTTTTCTGCCTGAACCATTCGGTCGAGTTCCTTCTTGGCATCTGCGATCATCTTGCGATACTCGTCTTCAAACGTCGGAGCCGGGAGGTTCCACCCGTCCATGTTGAAAGGATCATGAATCACGTGCAGGATATACAGTTTAGCCCCGAATTTTCGAGCCAGGGAGATTCCCGTGCGCACCGCCTTGAGACAGTGCTTGGTGGATCGACTGACAACCAGAATGTTGTTGAAGGTTTCCATTTTCAATTCCTTTCGTTTAGAGCGTTGATTTCATTCATCTAACCAGGACATTCACGATTTTTTCGAACTCCAGCGTTTTGTTGAAAAAATAATCGGCTCCCATTTGCAGGCATTGCTTTCGGTACGGCTCGAAATCGTAGTTGGTGAGCATGATGACCGTGATCTCGGGGTGGGCAGCCCTGATTTCTCCCAGCAGCTGGATGCCGCTTCTCCCCGGCAGCCGGATATCGAGAACCACCGTGTCCGGCTTCTGATCGTCAAGAGCATCCAGCGCCTCATTCCCGTTTCCGGCCTGGCCCACGATCTGGATTGTTGGGTATTCGGACAGCAGCGAGATCAACCGCTCCCGTACCTGTTTCGAATCATCCACAATCAGGACCCGCTTCATCGGCCGACTCCTCGTTCTCTCTTCCAGCCTCAAATATAAGACGCTCGCATTTATCCAAAATCGGATATTGTCTGATCTTTGCGTAGGAGCAAGCCGAAGAGTCTTGTCGGTGTCTGTCCGACGAAGATACGAATGGGCAAAAAGATCCGGAATAACAACGGTCGTCTCGTATTCGGGCACAATCGGCCGATGACTTTCAAAATAGACTCCATCTTGGCAAAAGTTGTACAGCCGGGTGCCGACGAGCGCTTCATTTTCGGGTATCAAAAACTGAAGGGATGCTTCAAACTCTTTTCGGGCGTATGCCCGATGGTTGGGGGAGGGCGCAATCAGGACCCCAAACTAATGGTCCAGGACGCCCTCTGCATTTATGATTTCTTTCATGACTTTAAGCCTTTCAAGTTACTTATTTCCCATTGGATCTGTCCGCTTGAATCCATTAATAAACTGATTTCATGCTTGGATGAACATCGCGAGCGGTCCGATATTCTCGCTACTTTTAAAGTTCGGCTACCGCTATGATCGGGAAAAGGGGGAGAAAAGGGAAAGGGCTGGGTGATGAGATCTTTCTAAAATAGCGGTCAATAGATAACCCTTTTAGTTGAATAGATCCCGATTGGGAAAAGAATATTTATCAAAATCATACTGTCAATAGGTCGATCGGCTACAAACGAAAATGTTTTTTCTGCGCAGATGTTATTTTCACGGTGCAAGGGCACACTCAAAAATACTTAACGCTTATAGGTCTGCTTAGGGTTCACGAAGAAATAAGTTCGCAATTTCGGGCGTTGAGGCGCCCGCCTGGCAAGGCGCGAAAACGCAGGAATATCTGGATATTCCGATCAACAGGCACAAAATACGGTGATACACCCCCGATGCGGCGGTTTGCCCAGAATTTCACGTTCGACGATTCAAATATTTTATATCGCTTGAATCTTGTAATTTTTTTGGGTACGGGAATATAATTCGCCGGCGCCTTTAATTATGCGTTTTCATGGGATACGGTCATGCTGCCCAACAAAAAATAGGTTCTCCGGTGATTGGTTTAAGGCTTGTAAAATTAGTTTTCGCAGCTCACTGATATGATAAAAAATGATACCCGCATGGCTGGGGTCGTTAAATCACTGGGACTTGTGTTCGGGGATATCGGGACGAGTCCGATTTATACATTGTCTGTCGTTTTTCTTCTCACTCGACCTACTGCGGAACATGTTATCGGCGTGCTTTCTCTAATTGTTTGGACTCTGGTCATTCTCGTTTCGGTGGAATACGCCTGGCTGGCCATGAGCCTCGGTGAGCGCGGTGAGGGCGGTACCATTGTCTTAAAGACGATTTTGGTCAGGTTGTTGAAACGCAGCCGTCAGGCCGCCTTTGTTACCCTGCTGTCGTTTATCGGTATTTCTTTGCTGATCGGCGACGGCGTTATCACGCCGGCCATCAGTATCCTCGGCGCGGTGGAAGGCCTGGTTCTGGTGCCCGGTCTTGAGCACCTCGGGCGTGAGGTTCTCATATTAATTGCCAGTGCCATCGCGGTTGTACTATTTGCATTCCAGCGGAAAGGAGCCGAAAAGGTGGCCGGCATTTTTGGCCCCTTAATGG
>JBATHN010000983.1:0-3296 GCA_049666885.1 Desulfobacterales bacterium | reverse complement strand
GGACCGGTGGCGTCTGGAGCTGCAGTAGCACCTTATCGCGCTTCATGCTTCCGCCTTCCCACACCATTTCGCTGCTGAAGTGCACTTTACCCCAACGTTGCAAAATCCGGAGGGCTTCAGAGTCAAGGCGTCAAGGGTGAAGCTGTAACTTCCTACCGCAATCCCTTGATCCCGCCGACGGCGGGAAAGGATCTGAAGTCCTCCGGCTTTCCCGCAGGGTAAACAACATGGCAAAATCGATCCCATCCTTCGAATTCACCGATGGGGATATCCTAATAATAGTAATTTTGGGATTATATTGAATATAATTACAGACCATTAGTTATTATTTGCCGTGTTGTTTATGCAATTATGGGGTAAATATACCCCGCTAAGGAGCTGCTGCGTTTCAGCGGCGGTTTTTGCGTCTGCGCTTTTTAACTGAAAACCCGAACCGGCCGATGATGCGACCGAGCACAAAATACTGCCCGTGAGCGAAGGCCAACAAACCGGCCCTTTCGAGGCAAAGCCGCCCTTTGGTGTTTAAAAGAGAAGACGTCACCTGAACAGCTACCACTTCCGCCGCGAACATCGTATGCGAGCCAAGTTTCAATGCTTCCTGAACACGGCATTCGATGTTGAGCGGACATTCCAGGACAATCGGGCACTGAACTTTCAAGGCCGGTACCGGCGTGAGCCCGGTGTTGTTGAACTTATCCACATTGCGACCGGAAACCATTCCACACCAATCCGTCGCCTTCGCCTGCCGGAGGGAAGGCACATTCACCACAAATTCGCCGGTGGCCCGAATGATGTTATAGGAATATCGTTCGGGACGGACCGAGATCGACAACATGGGCGGTTCACTGCAGATGCTTCCGATCCAGGCGATGGTGATCAGGTTCGGTTTCCACTCTTGAGTCCCGCCGCAGCTCACGAGCACGGCCGGGACCGGGGAAAGCACGTTTCCGGGTTTCCAGCTCAGTTTTTCAATATGTGCGCGCGGTGCCATGTGAAATCGGTTGTTACCTGCCAAAACAGATCGGTTTCAGGTTCTGGGTTCACGGTTCAAAGGTTTTAAAAGTTTGATTTTCGCAACTTTATTCTCTCTGTGCAAGCTCGTGGATTCCCTGCACAATAATTCACCGACGTTTTTGACTCCTGATAAATTTTGAGGTTTCCCCCTTGCGCAAACAAAAATCAATGTTACTGTTTGTGGTGATAGCAAATAATTGATTTCCACTTTCAGATATAGCTTTATCCTTCTTTCTTTCGGCGCCCACTTCATAAATTCCGCTTGGTCGCCAACACCGTGTGCCTGATTAACCGGCACGTTATACACGACAGTCCATCATCATCCATTCATTATGGCAATTTGGGATGATTTGGAAATATCTGTCGAAAGGAGTTACATAATGGTAAGAAAAGTTCTAATGGTGTTATTTGTACTTATGTTTTCTGCTGCCGCAACGGCCTTTGCCGGCAGCTATGGCAAGTCGGCAGACATCGTTGATACTGCTGTTTCGGCCGGCGACTTCAACACCCTGGTAGCGGCCGTAAAAGCTGCCGACCTCGTTGATACCCTAAAAGGGGAAGGCCCTTTTACAGTGTTTGCGCCGACAGACGAGGCTTTCGCCAAACTGCCGCCAGGTACGGTTGAAGCTCTACTGAAACCCGAGAACAAAGAGAAACTGCAGGCAATCCTTCTCTACCACGTCGTTCCGGGGAAGGTCATGGCTGCCGAGGTGGTTGGCATGAACTCAGCCAAGACCGCCGGAGGGCAGAGTGTTTCCATCAGCCAGAAGGATGGCGGCGTTTACGTTGATAACGCCAAGGTCGTCAATACGGATATCGTCTGCTCAAACGGCGTGATTCATGTGATTGACACCGTCATTATGCCGCAATAATTCGGCTTTCAATTAAAAAATAGCCTCTCCGATGGAAGGGTCTAATCGGCCCTTCCATTGGTTGTACTACTCAATAGTCTGAAATCTACCCGACAAAAATAAACGGAAGAAGCGCTTAAATAAAGATCTCTCAGAGGCTTAACGGTTTTTACCTTTTTCGTAGCCTCATGCGGCTGCTTTCGATCATTTCATCCCACGCAGTTTCCCTGCTGAAGCGACACCGCCGGTACAACTGCTGGTGCGCTTGATAGACGTTCTCTGGAAGGTGAACTTCGGACAAATAAATCGAAAGTCCGTTGGAACGGCAATCCGAGGTATGTTTCTCATAAATGATGAGTTCGTCCGTGATGATCTCACTGGCCCGCTGGCAGAGACTTTTCGTTTGTCCATCCGTCGTTTCCCTTGCCAGGTTTTCCAGAAAATTCCTCAGATCGTAATACTCCTGGTTTAAAAAACTTGCGTACCTTTGGGATGATGACGAAGCGCGAATAAGCGCGGAAAGGATTGCTCCGTCGGTTTTTTCTTCTCTGAGCTGGGCCGTCACATGCTTTGCCAGTTCGTTCAGTATGGCGGCCAAACGCGGATAGCGGCGGCAATCGACCACCGAAAGGCCAGCGGCGAATCGTTTGAATACACTACCGCTCGATCCGTCGGGAACAGAAACGGGGTCGTTGTACTGAGCAACAAAGCTGTCCACAGTGATTTTACCCAGTTCCGGAGCTGGGAGGCTCGGGTTGAGTTGCAGATGCTTGAAAATCTCTTCGAATTTGATTCCGCGAATCTGAAAATTTCCAGGTGGATCGTTGACGATTCGAATTTCATCTTCGCTGGCGATCATATATCGGGTGAGATCGTGCAGGGAATAGCCGATCTCAACCATATTGGTCAGGCAGGAAAAAAAGATCATCACATCGAACACCGATCCGTCCATAGCGCTTTTGACGGCATCATGGAATTCCGGCTGGCTCATCACGGTGCGGCTGGTGTCATCCGGAGAAATGGCAAGCGTTTTGACTTTACCGGGTATCTGCAGGATGTCGGTATCGATGATGCCGCGGCCATGGGCAAACATGCAGAAAATATACCGCTCTGCTGGAAATTTAAGACAGTCCTTGATGAAGTTGTGGAGGGTCCTCGGGTCTCCGAGGTCTTGCTCGTCCATATCCGCCAATATCGGCGAATTGATGGCCCCAATCCGGTCATCCCGAGTAATGTAGAGAAACTTCGTGCGATCCCAACCTTCTCCATAGATCTGCGTTGCATCCACCCCCCCGTCCACGAGCGCTAAGATGTTGAGATCTGCCGATGACCCTACTGTTTCCATCATGTCGACGGCGTGCAGGACCTCGTGAGTCAAATTGTTGTCGCCGTTCATATAGCACATGATAGTGATTTTCTTGCGGCTGGTGG
>JBATHN010000982.1:0-3585 GCA_049666885.1 Desulfobacterales bacterium | reverse complement strand
CAAAATCACTAAACCCTGAGACCCAGGAGGGTGTGATCTTCTGCTATAAGCAGCCAGAATATCAAGCTTCAAAAAACGCATTCTTTATTTGCAATATCACACCGTTTAAGGTTTCGGGGCACCGATAGCCAGTGCCCCGTTTATCATCTAACTGTAAAGATTCTCAATCCACCTCACGGCTTCCACGTCGGTTATTTTTCCCAAATATCGCTGGGTCGTTGCCAGGTTCGCATGTCGGAGGATCACCTTGCTGACAATTTCAATCGGTGTGCCGGACCTGGAAGCGTATGTGGCAGCATGTCGCCTCAGATCATGGGATTTGAGCTGTATACTCACCAGTTTTCCCGCCTCGATCACGATATCCCTGGCTCTGGAATAACCGAACGGGAATATTCGCTTGTTCGGGCCGAGGTTTTTGGCGTTGATATATTCCTTGAGGCGTTCTGCCACCTTTTTGGGGATATAGACTGCTTCTGACTCTTTTCCGCTCTTTGGGTCATACAAAATGATTTTTTGGTCTGAGACGTCACCGGCTCTGACTTTCAGCACCTCACCGATCCGCATGCCGCCACGGGCCATCAGCTCCAGCATCAATCGGTTACGTTGGCTCCGAGTTCTGAATATCATCTCATCCACCAGATCCTTCTCTATAATGTCCCATCGATGGATCTTGGGCTCTCTGAATATTTTACGCAGGATGCGGGTATCACAGGGGTTGGGAATGTTTTCGTCGATGGTGTTTCGGAGGAAATTGAAAAAGGCCTTGAGCAGGGCGTAGCGGAATTTTTTGGTGGCTTGCCGGGTTCCCTCACCGATACGGTTCAGAAATCCCATAACCTCATCGGATGTAATAGATTCAAGCTCCCGGTCACCGAATTCTCGGTTGAAAATGGCAAGCAGGATTTCATAGTTTTTAGCGGTGCTTTTTTTTTGAATTTGCCCGGTGGTATTCCAGACAACAATGAACGGCGTAATGGACTTTCATGATGGACCTCCTTTCGCCATAGGTTTGGGGGTTAATTGCAAATCACGGGGAGTATGTTACTGATACAATATTATACCCGCACCTGCAATTTGGCGAGTGGAGGTCATGGCAAGAATATTGGACTCACGCAATTTAGAATTGCTTGAAATTGTGGTTGGCAAATCAAATACATTCTTATGAGATGTCAGATTTAGTCACGAAACCAACCATAAATTGAAATACAAAAAAGAATGGATTGGTGATTTTGAAATCTGATTATTCAAAACAAGTGGGATCACCAACACGGTGTCACACTATGGCGAGCTGCCACCACTCCGGTGTGAACAAAAGGGACTGTCAAGCAACCGGCATCCAGGATGCCCAAATTGATATTTGAATAGGCTGAGTTCGACGTGATATGGTTTCCTACTGATGTGCCGCCGGTGCTGATAATCGGATGTTTGCCGAGGTGGTGTTTGAAGGGTGCATCCTGCTCGCTCGGTTGCGGTCACGAGACGGCTGCTGCCTTTACCCGGTTTCGCTTTGTTTAACAGGGATGGAAGGATTACATGACCCGATCAGAAATCAAACCGAATGCAGAACACGACGAGCCGTTGCGATTCGAAAGGCTGATGGCCGAAATTTCGACATTCTTTATTAATCTTCCTGCTGACCGGATCGACAGTGAGATTGAAACCGCTCAGCGCCTCGTCTGCAAGTTCCTCGATCTTGATCGCTCCTCGCTTTTCCAGGTCCCTGAAGGAGAACCCGAAACGCTGATGCTGACACATGTTTATCAGCCTCCGGGAAGCCTGTTACCTCCTGAGCGGATGAGTTTAAATGAATTCTTTCCCTGGGCGCTGCAGAAGGTACTGGCTGGAGAAACGATCACGATTTCAAAAATGAACGACCTCCCGGCTAAAGCCGGCCGCGACCGGGAGACTTTTGGCCTCTATGGTACCAGGTCCGTCGTGGTCGCTCCGTTATCGGTAGGAAGAAAGGGAGTATTTGGCCTGTTGACCTTCTCTTCCATGCGGGAAGAGAGAGAGTGGGTCGAAACGGAAGTGAAACAATTCAAACTGGTTGCGCAGATATTTGCAAATGCGCTTGCCCGTAAGCGGATGGAGGAACAGCTTAAGGAACGACTGCAGGAGATTGAGAATCTCAAACAACGGCTCGAAAAAGAGAATATCTATCTGCAGCAGGAGATCAAACTTCTGTCTGAGCACACGGAGATCGTGGGTCAAAGCAGCATAATGAAGGATGTCCTTGCCCAGGCGGAACAGGTCGCCCAAACAGACTCCACGGTCATCATCCTGGGCGAAACCGGCACGGGAAAAGAACTGTTGGCCCGGGCGATCCACGGTATGAGTTCCCGAAAAGACCGGGCTCTGGTAACGGTCAACTGTGCCTCCCTGCCGCCGGCGTTGATTGAAAGCGAACTCTTCGGCCGCGAAAGGGGGGCGTACACCGGTGCCTTGACCCGAATGGTCGGCAGGTTCGAGCTGGCCGATGGGTCCACGCTTTTTCTCGACGAGATTGGCGAACTTCCCTATGAGGTGCAGTCCAAGCTGCTGCAGGTGCTGGAACAAGGCCGGTTCGAGCGCTTGGGATCCACCAAGCCGCTGCAGGTGAACGTACGCATCATCGCGGCCACCAACCGGGATCTGGCCCAGGAGGTCAAGAAAGGCATCTTCCGGAAAGATCTTTATTACCGGTTGAATGTCTTTCCCATTTTGATCCCGTCCCTTCGTGAAAGGGCCGAAGATATTCCTCTCATGGTCTGGGCATTTGTCAAGGAATTTCAAAAGAAGATGGGCAAGGAGATTCAAAGCATTCCGAGAAAGACCATGGAAGCACTGCAATCTTATCCTTGGCCCGGCAACGTCCGGGAACTGAGGAATGTGATCGAACATGCCATGATCCTGAACAGAGACAAAAGCCTGGTTGTCAGCATGCCCGAGATCGAATCTTTCGAAGACCTGCCCGCTTCGCGCCTGGATGATGTAGAGCGCTGGCACATTATGAGCGTGCTGCAGAGAACGGGCTGGCGTGTTGCCGGTAAGGGCGGCGCCGCCGAAGCGCTTGGCCTGAAGAGAACGACGCTGTATTCGAAAATGAAGAAATTGGGCATTGAGCATTCACGCTCCAAGTGACGTAATAAAGACAATTTGTCGTTATAGCGACAGATTCCGAGATGTTTCTCGTCCTATGCGTATCCCCTCCGATTAAAGAAAACCTCGTAGTTCCGATATCTTACCCTAATAATAGCATGACCTTCCCCGTCTGGCGCGGTTATCGCATAGTATGTCAACATAGGAAGGACCTTAGAACCGGACCGCATTCCATCCTGAGAATAAAGAGCTGTATCCTCATATAATTGCCACACAATCCTTTAGCCTCGACACGAAGGAAGGAAAGCCCATGGTGATCGCGACCGTAAAAATGCTGATATCTCAAAGAATGCGCGGGGAGGCACTGAAAATCCTCAGATTGGTCGTTGAGCAGTGCCGAGTCCAGCCTGGCTGCCTCAGTTCCTGCATGTACGAAGACCTGGACGAAGAGAATGTCATTATGATCGAGGAAATGTGGCAGGACGAGGATGCCCTGCACCGGCATCT
>JBATHN010000981.1:0-3301 GCA_049666885.1 Desulfobacterales bacterium | reverse complement strand
GATTGATGCCGTTTATTACCACATGTACTATGACCGCAAGGAATGGTTAGAAAACGCCGAAACAATGGCCCAAAAGGCTTTGAGCATCAATGATAAGTCCTCCGATGCATATGCCTTGCTCAGTGGTGTATATTTGTCCCAAGGAAAGTATGATGAAGCCGTGACCGCTGGCAATAAAGCGGTTTCCCTTGATCCCAACAGTTCAGAAAACCACGCGATTGTGGCAATTACAATGCAAAATGTAGGTGATGGAGAGGCAGTTGTTGCGCTAATCAACCAGGCGATGCGTTTGAATCCTAACTTCCCACCTTGGTATTGGTACAGACTGGGTATTGGTTATCGTCTTTTAGGCCGTTATGAGGAGTCGGCTGCGGCGCTAAAAAAAAGAGTTGATATTGCCGAGAAAGCCAATAAACCGATTTTTGGGATTTATTTAAGCTTGGCTACTACATACAGTATGATGGGACGAGTGGAGGAGGCAAAGGCTGCCGTAACGAAAGCGCTTGAAGTAAACCCGCAAATAACGATTGAAACATGGTGCAAGAGCCAATTGTATAAAGATCCAAAAGAGGTTGAAAAAATACGTGATGCCCTATCGATAGCCGGGCTTCGGTGATTAGATCTTTTCAGTGATAAGAAGTACCGATTTCTAAAACAGGTTTAAAAATATCCTGAACCGTTATGATACTCAAACCGTATTTATTTAGATAACAATAAATTGCAATAGGCAAATACTGGCAAGAAAAATTTAAACTTTGGAAGAACGATATTTTTAAGCTTTCATCTTACGTATTTGTGAACAAACATTTACCAGGATATAAATTTCAGTTATTTTTTGAGATTTTTAGTTCTATCAGATTAATCATCCAGCAAAATATTAAGCCATGGCACGTTCATTCTTTTGGATTCCACACACTCCCCTGCGCGCACGGCGCGGACAAATACGTAGTCAAAGGACTTCGCGTAATTATAAATATATCCACTATTGAATTCCAGGAGATGCACATTCTCGGTGATAGCAGCATTGGTAGTAGACGAAAAGTAAAAATACGCTTGGGGATTCGGAAAATAAGTTGTATCTATTGAAGGACTTACCTTACTGAGATCTACAATCGATGCCAGTTCCTTGATATTCGGGAGCCTCCAATTGGAACAACCCCCAAGGGTAAGTCTTTCACAATATTTGAGGGCTGATTTCCAGTCCATTGGTCCGGCTGTGGCCTGCTGCCATACCAGTCCTGTGGATACATCCGTAACCGTACCGTCACCATTATCAACGTAGGTTTTTTCAGACTGTCCACCGCGTACAGCACGAACATATCTGCTCTTCCATTTATAGTCCCAATCAACCCTGCCATCCTCGAAACTGACACGCCAAGCCCTATCTACAAAGCGCACTTTTGTAGTAGATGACCAATAATACCACAATTTAGTATTGGGGAAATAGGTCGTATCAATTGAGGGATCATATCTTTCATAATCAACAATGGAAAGCAGTTCCTCTGTGGTTGGTAGGCGCCAGTCTGAAAACCCTCCGAAATTGTCAGAATTTAATGCATGAATAAAATCCTCTGTATCCCTCCCATCTCCAGGATTGCCAGCATCGCCACCATTGGTATCTGGATTACTGTCATACCAGGTGTACGAATTGTCTGCATCATGGGTATTAGAATAACTGAATATATTCCCATCCATGTCTTTTTTATTTTCCCATATCAACCCGGTCACATTGTCTCGAACCATTACCCAGGAGTTGGCTGTATTAGGCAAGTCATTACCTTGGGCATCAAGTTTGGTAAAAGAGGGTGGATTTAACTGGTACTGGGCATCTTGACCATAAAAGTCTTCTCCCGATTCAGGACATGTGATCTCAACAGAGTCATTGTAACATTTGGTTTGGCCTGTATCAGGTACTGTTCCTGCCATTGCACAAAAACAGGGGGTCAGGATAACAATGGTAAATATAGCAGATCTGACTATTCTTATTATTTTATGCAATCACATCTCCTATTAATAAAAAAGTAAAATCCAATAATAACATGGCTGTAAGGTTTGCTTGCCACTCTACATAACAAAATGAGAATTGACAGGTTTTGAGAAAGAGGTCAATCTCTGCCTGATATTTAAGATAAAATTAAAAAGAAGGCAGATATGATCCAAGAAAGAATAACATTTAACAGTCAAAATTGGCCAATCCAAAATCAACAAATTTGCTCTCTTTCCATTTATAACAAATTAGAACCACCTAATCAATCCCTGTAAAGAATAATAAAAAGATATTCTTCTAAAAAAAATTAGAACATGGGAATATAATCAAAGTGGTCGACAGGAGCTTGATATCATCGTTGATAAGAATTACCTTTTTCACTAACGCAGTATATTGAGTTGCGTGTTGTATGTCAATGAATTACCCCGTACGCTTGCGGCGGGGTAGTTCATTCACAGCACTTGAAGGCTCATTGCGGGCGCCTTTCAACATCCGCTGGCCATCAAAGGTTCCGACCGGAAAAGTGACCAATGAAATGGTGCACATCACCGATCTATTGCCGACACTCGCCGGCGTTGGCGGCTATCAAGTGCCCAGCGACCGACTGATCGATGGTATCGATCAGTCCGATCTTTTCTTCACTAGGAACGGGCACAGCAAGCGTAAAGGATTTCCCGTTTATAACGACGATGATCTTTTTGCGTACAAGTATGGATCGTTCATTTGAAAAGCAGTTGTATTCCTTTGATCGATTTCGAAGCTCTTGGGACAGAAGATTCTAAAGGACGCGAAAAGGTGCGCCGATTTATTCAGCGAATGCAGCTCGCCGCTATTCTACGACGAGGGTTCCCTCGGCAACGATCTGGCCCGGCGGCAGACCCATACTGCTGCGGGACAGATCCGGGACCTCGACCTTGTAACGGAATTTTCCCTTGCCCACAAAAGTCAGGCTGGAGGTTCCACCGCGCGGCATGAAACTGGTTGTATAGAAGGAGTTATTTTCAGTGAAACCCGAAGGTGATTGGGTCGCCGACATGCAGGCTTTGGCGTTCTCTCTGAAAATGATTCTCGCCTTTGACCACTGGACCCAATTGATCCAGACGACACAGGTATCTCTGGGAATCGTCGCCTCGACTGGTTCGATTTGGATCTGATTCCCCGCGGCTCCTTTCTCACCGAAGATTCTAATCAACTGGCACTCGGCCGCCGACAGGCTATCTATGAGCGGGAAAACCGACAGAGAAATCCACAGCATCAAAAGAGCACTCAAACAAACAACATGATTTTTTTTCATCGTTTTTCCTTTCCCTTCGG
>JBATHN010000980.1:0-3161 GCA_049666885.1 Desulfobacterales bacterium | reverse complement strand
AGTGCGGCGGAAACCGATGTGGCCGAAATACCGTCCGTCGAGGACGTCCCAGTCGCTCGGCTGGAAAACCTGCCGCCGCTGGACATTCTGGCAGTGGAAGTCGGTTACGGCCTGATACCACTGGTGGACACCGAACAGAACGGCGAGCTCCTCGGTCGTATCAAAACGATACGGAAGCAATTCGCCCAGGAACTCGGCATCATCGTCGCCCCGATCCACATTCAGGACAATATCCGGCTGAAACCCGGAGAATACGCCATTTTGCTGAAGGGCAACGAGGTTGCCCGCAGCGAGCTGATGGCCAATTACTACCTGGCCATGGACCCCGGCACGGTAGAGGAGAAAGTGGACGGCGTGGCGACCAATGAGCCGACATATGGTCTGCCGGCCCTCTGGATCAAGGAAAACGTCAAAGAGCGGGCCATCGCCAACGGCTACACAGTGGTGAATGCCGCCACCGTGATGACTACCCATCTCTCCGATGTCATCCGACGTCATGCCCACGAGCTGCTGGGCCGCCAGGAAGTGCAGGAGTTGCTCGACAACCTCAAAGACACCCACCCCAAGGTGGTCGAGGAGTTGGTGCCCCATTTGCTGCCACTGGGTGCGGTAGTCAAAGTCCTGCAAAATTTGCTCAAGGAGCAGGTCCCGATCCGCGACCTGCTGGCTATTCTGGAGGCCTTGGCCGACTGGGCGCCGATGGCCAAGGACACCGATATTTTAACCGAATATGCACGGCAGGCCCTGGCCCGAACGATCACGCGCCTGCACCTGCCCGAATCCGGCGAGATGGCCGTGCTGAACCTCGGACAGCACCTGGAAACAGGCTTGGCCGAGGGCATTCAGAAGTCCGAACATGGGCATTACCTGGTGCTGAGTCCCGCCCGAGTAGAAAAAATCGTCCGGAAGCTGGCCGGGCAGGTGGAGAAATTCGCGCCTCTCAACGTCAGGCCGATCGTCTTGTGCTCCGCGCACGTGCGGCCCTATTTCAAGCGGCTCATCGACCGGTATTTCCCCGACCTGACAGTCCTCTCCTATGATGAGCTGCTGCCGAACATTAAACTCCGGTCGCTGGGGATGGTGGAACTGACCGATGCAGATTAAACGATTTGAAGCCCGCACCATGACCGAGGCGCTCAAGCTCGTCAAGGATGAGTTGGGCCCGGAGGCCGTTATCCTGTCCGCTTGCAGCCGGCGCAGTACCGGCGGCGTGCTCGGCTGTTTTAAGAAAACCGGGGTGGAAGTCACGGCCGCGGGAGGGGGACCGCTGTCGCCGCTCCAACCGGTCATCTACGCGAAGGATGGCCATGGAGGCGAATTAGAGGGATTGAGGCATCCAGCCGCCACGCGCCGCGTGCCGAGACCGAACCGCTTTCCGGGTAGCGCTCCTTCGCAGGCCAGGATGCCGGTCAAACGGTTGGAGGCAGAAGGCGGAAACCGTGCCGTTGACCGCACGGCCGAGCATTGGCTCTATCGACGGCTGGTGTCCCGGGGAGTCGAAGAAAAGCATGCGCGGCAGATGACGACCGATTTTCTGAGACACGCAAGCGGCCTTGCGGACGACCCGGCCGTCAACCGGTCCCGAATAGCGGGCATCATCGCGCAGATGGGCGCGAGCGTCAAACTGCTGGCCATTGAATCTGGTCAACAGCGTCGCATAGCGCTGGTCGGTCCTTCGGGCGTCGGAAAGACCACGGCAGCGGCTAAGCTCGCGGCATTGCATGCGCTCGATCCGGACCTTGAGGTCGCCCTGCTGTCACTGGACAACTACCGGGTTGCCGCAACGGATCAACTGAAGGTGTATGCCGACATTATCGGCGTTCCGGCCGCGGTGGTCGCCGATCAGGCCGAACTGGACGAGGCCCTGGAAAAATTCTGCCGCTACGACGTGATTTTGATTGATACGCCGGGCATTAATCCGCGCGATGCGGCCTCCATAAAAATGCTAAACGGCATGTTGGACAGGATTGAGGGGATCGAAATTCACCTTCTGCTGAGCGCTGCTTCGCGGATGCGCGACTGCGTCGACCTTTTCGACCAATTGACCGGATTGCCGGTCGAGAGGCTGATGTTTTCAAAGATCGATGAAACCAATGCCTGCGGCAATCTCTTGAACATCGCGCTGCGGTTGCGGCTTCCGGTGGCCTGCCTCTTCGACGGGGCGACCGGTCCGGACGGCCTCAAGGATGCCGATCTGGAGACGCTGGCGGAACTGGTCACCGACACGAATTGCGGTGGATCCGGAGCCGCAACGGCGCCGCCTTCCGCCGCTGCACCGGGCGACCAGGCGCATCCCCCACAAAGCGCAGAAGCTCACGCTTATGTGGCCAACCGGAATTCGAACGTGTTTCACACCGCCGACTGCAAATGGGCACTGACGATCAAGGATGAGAACATGATCGGTTTTAAAACCATGACCGAGGCCCGAAATTACCAGTATAAACCCTGCCGGACATGCTGCCGCGAAGCGCTCGTCGACCGCCGGACAGAATCGGCTTTTGCCGGGCGCTCCCGATCGGTCGGTTGAAGGAGAGTGTTGTCAAGACAGGGACGGTGGTTCTACGGCTGCCGATGCGAAAATGGGACCGCGACCGGACCCTAAAATGATCAGGATCGCCGTTTTGGATGCAAAGGATAAGAGGGGCATACAACCATATGGATTCCAAAAAATCCTCGACGAATGTCATTCAGATCGCCAAGAGAATGGGAGAAAGAAACCAGATGGCCGCAAAGGAGAATCAGCACCGCACGACTTCGGCGACGCGGGTCATTGCCATTACCAGCGGCAAGGGCGGTGTCGGTAAAACCAACATTGTGGCCAATCTCGGTTATACCCTGGCGACTCAGGGTAAAAAGGTTCTCATCCTGGATGCGGACTGGGGCTTGGGAAACCTGGACGTCCTGCTCGGCTTGGCGCCCAGATACAATCTCTCCCACGTGATCGCCGGTGAAAAGAGTATTCCCGACGTGATCGTGAACGGGCCCGGCGACATGAAAATCCTGCCGGCATCCTCCGGCATTCAGGAGTTGACCAGCCTGACCTTCGAGCAAAAAGTCAGGGTTCTCACCCAGCTTGACCTGTTGGTCGACTCGGTCGATATTCTGCTGATCGATACCGCCGCCGGGATCTCGACCAACGTCATGGACTTCAACGTCACGGC
>JBATHN010000979.1:0-4816 GCA_049666885.1 Desulfobacterales bacterium | reverse complement strand
TTGGCCGGGTATGTTTACAACACCATAGACGAATGTATCGCAGATTTGACGAAAGTTCTGCAGATCCATCTTAAGCCGGGGGCCGATTTCGTTCAAAAATAAGGCGGGCGCCTCCGCCCGGATGAACGGTCGCGAAAGACGGCTTAAACTCGCCGTCAACGGGGCCTAAGCCCGGGCCAGGCCCGTCTTGAAAAAAAGGGTTCGGGTGTGTTCCCGATAATGTGCCTTTAACGCGGTATCGGTTTGGGTCCGCTCTAAGACCCCAAGGCGGCTCAGACAGTCAGCCGCCGTTCGCAACCGTTCATCCGGGCTTCGGCGCGTCGTTTTCATGCATTGTGGCGGCCCAACGGGCTAGGAGCGCCAAAAATGAAAAAAAGCTGGCCGGATGGAGGCGTCAGGACTGTTTTTCCGGCAGGTACCGCCAGTAGCGGCGCGGCAACTGGCGCAGGTGAAGCTTCGGATTGTTGCGCGATGAAATGTTGACGGCGGTATAATACCGCTGCCACAGCGTTTGACAAAGCTGTTCCTCGCCGACATCGTCATTGCCGGGCGCTTTCAATTCCCTGACATCCAACCGCAGCTCGCGTGTCTTGTGCCGGTCGTAGCAGAGCCCGTAGTTTCTCGACGTATCGTAAATGATCCACGTCTGGTCGGCAAAGCGCGATTCGAAATGCCGCCGGATCAGCGGCAGAACGTCATACCGGGGCGCGACCAGGGCCAGGTACCGATCTTCACCGGTTTGCCGGAACCGAACAAATCCTTTCATACGGTGCGCCTCGCGGCGTACCTTCATGCAGAGCTTTTCGATCTGAATGTGAGATGCGAGATGCGCTTCGGACCTCCGGGCATTGCGGCCCGGGATCGTATCCCGCACAAATCGATAAATCATCGTTTCCACGCCGGGGTCGCCGGACAGATAGGCATCAAACAGCTTTCGCCGCTGGTTCCGCCCCAGGTGCGTTTTCAAGCCCTTCCACACACGGAAGCGTAAGTTTTGTTCTTCGTCAATTGCTTCAGGCTTTTCTCGGACGGCAGTTCGATGTTGACGCTCAGGCGGTCGGCATACATCCCGGCCTGCCGAATCAGGCGTCTGCTCGCATAAGGAACGCACTTTACATGGATGTAACCGTTGAACCCTTGCTTTCGCAAGTCCTGCACCGTCCGGACCAACCGTTCCATGGTGTCGTCGGGACTGCGCATGATTCCCGAACTCAGAAAGAGGCCCTCGATGTAATTGCGCCGGTAGAAATCGATGGTCAGAGAGACGATCTCGTTGGGTGTAAAGGACGACCTGGGAATATCGTTTCCGAGCCGATTGACGCAATAGGCGCAGTCGAAGATACACGCGTTGGTGTAAAGAATCTTCAGCAACGAGACGCAACGGCCGTCTTCAGTGTAGGTGTGGCAGATACCGGAGGGCGCGGCATTACCCAAACGACGACCCGTATTTTTTCTCCGACTGCCGCTGGACGCACAGGATACATCGTATTTGGCGGCATCGGCCAGTATGGCCAGTTTGTCTTCGATGCGCATCAAAAGTTTCCCGGGTTGGGCGCTAAATTTAAACGATCACAATAGTTATTTTTGCCGGACACCGCCAACCCGAAATTTAATAAAACCGCATCGGGGAACGGTAACGTGCGCCGACACAGCCAGCCGGCACTTGCAATCAGTGGGATCACGCGCCCTGTCCGGTTGCGGTTTCCGGCAGAAAGTAACTGGCAGCGACCCCTGTGAACCCGAGCAGAATCAGGATCACGATCAGCGGTCCAATGCCGTAAACCCGGGCCAGGATCCCCAGGAAGCCGAAGAGCAGGGTAACAACGCCCATGGCGGTGTTGGCGAAGGCCTCGTGGGTGGTGCGCTCGGACGGATTGACCTGGTCGATAAGAAACGTCTTGCGGCCCAACAGTACCCCGGCCTCGGCAAATCCCAACAAAACAAATATGACCGGCGTTCATAGAGTTCTATTGCCAAATGGTCAATTCGCCAGACCCCGCTCGAGGGCTTCGATTTCGCGTTCGATACGGTTGGATGTCGAGGTGAACCGGGCAAGAAGCGAATAGGCCAGCGGTACCAGAAAGAGGGTCAGAACGGTGGACAGCACCACTCCGGAGATGATGACCACTCCGATGGTGAATCGGCTCTCGGCGCCGGCACCGGTTGCCATGACCAGGGGAACGGCACCGATGGCAGTCGACACCGACGTCATCAGCACGGGGCGCAGGCGCGTTTGGGCGGATTCCAGTATCGCTTCTGCGACAGGTTTTCCCTGATTGCGCAGCTGGTTGGCAAACTCAACGATCAAGATGCCGTTCTTGGCCGCCAGCCCGATGAGCACCAGGATGCCGACCTGACTGTAGACATTGAGAGAGCTTCCGAAAAGATAGAGGCCACCGAGGGCTCCGGCAACCGCCAGCGGTACCGTGAGCATAATGGTGATGGGGTGCACGAAACTTTCGAATTGCGCGGCCAGCACCAAGAAGACGATCAACAAGGATAGGCCGAAAGCATAGAAAAGAGCACCCGAGGCGTCCACGAATTCACGGGATTGCCCCTTGTAGTTGATGATCGGTGTGTTCCCCAGTTCCTCCTGGGAGATGTTTTCCATATACGCCAGCGCTTCTCCGAGTGAATATCCGTCTTCTAAGGTGGCGCTCAGGGTAATGGACCGGAGGCGGTTGAACCGGTTCTTGGCTGCCGAATCCGCAAATTCCCGCAGGGAAATCAGGCTGGAGAGCGGAACCAGCTCACCGCCGGTTTCCGATCGGACGTAGATATTGCCGATATCGGTGGGTGTGCGCTTTTGCGCGTCTTTTCCCTCCAGAATGACATCGTATTCTTCACCCCGGTCGATGTAGGTGGTCACTTGCCGAAAACCGAGCAGGGTTTCCAGGGTTCGGCCGATCTGGGCGATGCTCACCCCCAAATCGGCGGCGCGGTCCTTGTCGATAACGATCTCCAGCTGCGGCTTGGTCTCCTTGTAATCGCTTTCCAGGTTGGAAAGCCCCTTGTTTTCATCGGCGCGGGCGATCAGGAGGTCGCGCCACCGGGCCAGTTCTTCATAATCGCTTCCACCCAAGACGAATTCCACCGGCTTTCCGGCGCCGCCCCCCAGGCCGCGGCGTGCGACGCTGAAGGCGCGATAGCCGGGCAGGGCCGCCAGCTGGCGGTTGACATCGGCCATGATGGTCTGCATCGAGCGCTCGCGCTCGGCCCAGGGACTGAGCACCACGATTCCCCGTACGCTGTTCACTTCGTTGGTGCTTGCGAAAGATGCCGGCAGCCGCAACAGCACCCGGGTCGCTTCCCCATTATCGTAGAGCGGCATCAATACGTCTTCCATGCGCTCCAGCATTTCGTAGGACTTGTCGAAACCGGCACCCTCGGGCCCGTCGGCGATGACGAAAAATGCGCCACGGTCCTCAAGGGGCGAGTATTCCTTGTCGATGAGCGAGTAGAACAAAGGGATCAATGCCAGGGGTACCAAAAACATCACCACGGCAACCCACTTGTGGTGCATCAGCACGCCCAGCAAGCGGCCGTAACGTTCCGCGATCGCTTGCTGCAGGCGCGTCAACCGGCCGGATTTTAACGAAATGCCCGTGGGGTGCGCCTTAAGGATCCGGGAACACATCATCGGTGAGAGGGTCAAGGCAACCAGACTCGAAAAACAAACGGCTCCGGCCAAAGCGATGGCAAACTCCGAAAAGAGCCGCCCGGTGTTGCCCTGCATAAAGGTGATCGGTACGAAAACAGCCGTGAGCACCAGGGTCGTCGCGATCACCGCAAAGCCGACCTGTCTCGTCCCCTTGACGGCCGCCAGCAAGGGCGGTTCTCCCTGCTGGATGCGGCGGTAGATGTTTTCCAGAACGACGATGGCGTCGTCCACCACCATGCCGATGGCCAGAATCAAGGCCAGTAATGTCAACAGGTTGACCGAGAAATCCATGATCCAAAGAACGGCAAAGGTGGCGATAAGGGACACCGGAACGGTGACGGCCGGCACGATCGTGGCCCGCAGGCTGCCGAGAAACAGGAACAGCACCGCTACTACCAGCACCGCCGTGATGGCCAGGGTTTTGTACACCTCGAAAATCGATGATTCGATGAACACGGACGTGTCGTAGCTCTGGATCAACTGCATCCCCTCGGGAAGGGTCTCGTTGACCCTTGCCGCTTCCCTCTTTACGGCATGGGCCACATCGAGGGTGTTGGCTTTGGACTGTCGCACGATTCCGAGGCCTACCATGGGGATGCGGTTGCCGCGCAGAACGCTGCGGTCGTCTTCGGCACCCCGCTCCACGCGGGCAACGTCTCGGAGACGGATCAGGTGGCCGTCCCGTCCCTGTCGAATCACCAACCGTTCGAAATCTTCGGCGGTGTTGTACGGGCGGGTCACCCGAACGGTGAACTCTTTGCGGGTCGATTCCACGCGGCCGGCGGGAAGCTCCACGTTTTGGCTGCGCAGGGCCTGCTCGACGTCGGCAACGGTGACCTCCTGGGCGGCCAAGGTCTGGCGATCGAGCCATATGCGCATGGCGTAGCGGCGGGCGCCGCCCACAAACACCCGGGCCACGCCGTCCAGCACCGAAAATCGATCCAGCAGATACCGTTCGGCATAATCGGTCAGCTCCAGTCCGTCCATCCGATCGCTGACCAGGTTCAACCACAAAATGACGCTGCTGTTGGA
Organism: Desulfobacterales bacterium; assembly: GCA_049666885.1. Classification (GTDB taxonomy): domain Bacteria; phylum Desulfobacterota; class Desulfobacteria; order Desulfobacterales; family SG8-13; genus JARFQH01. Next base: position 123 of record JBATHN010000979.1, on the reverse strand, counting down.
GTCGACTTTGAAGATTTCAGGAGGGTCGGCCTCGTCCGGCAGGTTGTCCAGGATGCGGGATACCCGATCCCGGATGTCGTTGACAGCGGCTTCCAGGTCGCGGTCGAGATTAAATTCCACCGT